>NZ_JBFTZS010000121.1:0-10967 GCF_056406675.1 Caulobacter sp. P1_B12_2
GGCCCCAGGTGACCTCGCCGGCCGACCTGTCCGGATCGGGCACGGCGCCGCCCGCCAGGTTCAGGGCGTGAACGATGTCCTTGTACAGCGCCGCCACGGCCAGGGTGGTGCGATAGGCGTCGGTGAAGCCCTCGTCCGGCAGTCCGGCCATGCGGCTCGCCCAGGCGGCCAGTTCCTCGTGGATCTCGGTCTTGAGAATGCCGGCGAGCTCGGCGGCGCGGCCCAGATCCAGAGGCTTGCCGACCAAGGCCGCTTCCGTGCGCCGGGCGCGCCAGGGGTAGGGCGCGACCCCGCCGAACGCGAGGTTCGCTTCGAGCACGATCGCGTCCGCGTCGAGGCGGAAGGCGGCGCAGTGGTTGATGATGCTGTGGGCGTTGATGTCGCGCAGGGCGACCTTCTGGGGCAGCAGCACATCGCCCGGGCGGCCGTAGGGCAGGCGATAGCGCAGGATCACGAGACGGCGGTGCAGGTCGGGATCCTGGACGCACTCGGCGACGAGGGCCTCCAGGGTCAGCGTCCGGCGAACGACCGGTCCCGACGGCCCGATCTCGGCGACGTCTAGGCTGGCGCCGACGGCCACCAGGGCGGTGGCCAGGTCGCTGGGAAACGGCGCGTCCTCCTGGATGTGGGCCAGGACCATCATCGTGTTGCCGCCCAGGGTGGCGGCGTTGCGGACGATGCGTCCGGCCGTGCGATGGGCCATGAACCGCAGGGCGCCCAGCAGGGTCGAGACCTTGGGGACCTCGGCGCCGTCCGGGCCGGTCTCGAACTCGCCGCGCTCGCGCATCACGCTGTCCAGCAGGTCCATGAACTCGGCGTAGGTCGCGCCCGCCGGGACCTCCAGCGCGTCCGGGCCGACGACGGGCGGGGCGCGCAGTTCGCCGACATGGGCCAGGCTGATGCGGTCGCGCGCCGCGTCGGCCTCGGCCTTGTAGACGCCGTACGAGGTGTTGGCGGCCGTCAACCGCGCCTGCGGGTGGGCGCGYAGGTCGGCGGCCAAAGCGTCCAGCGACGTGGGCGACAGCCAGAGTTGGCCGTCATGGTCCAGGACGGCGCCGGTCGACGCCGCCTGGGCTTCCGGCGGGAAGGGGATGACGACGTCCCCGGTCGGCCTCTGGGCCTCCGCCTCGGGCTCGGGCAGGCATTTCATGCGCTCGGCCTCGTCGGCCTCGGTCCAGTCGGACGCGAAGGTGTGCATGCCGGTGACGATCGCCCGGTAGCCGGTGCAGCGGCAAAGGTTGCCGTCCAGGGCCGCCTCGATCTCGCGCTTGGTGGCCTGGGGATGGTTGGTGAGGAACTCAGACATGTTCATCACGAACCCCACCGTGCAGTAGCCGCACTGGGTGCCGTTGTTGATCGCCAGTCGCCACGCCACGGGATTGATCCCCTCGTTCGACCGTTCGGACGGTGCGTCGGCCACGGCGTCGCGCAGCCGGGCCATGGGGGGAGGGGCCAGCGGATTCTGCGCCTCCAGGGCGGCGGCCAGGACATGTTCGCGCTTGTCCGCCGCTTCGGCCTGGGCTTGGGCGATGACCGGCGCGGTGGCGCTCTCCGGCGCCGCCGAGCGGCCGAAGACGCCGGTGTGCTTCAGGTTGCGCGGGTTGGGCCGGCGAACCGAGCCGGTGCCCTCGACCGTGGTGATCGCCAGGCCGTTGAGGCTGGCCACCGGCCTCAGACAGGCGTTGATCGCCGCGTGCCGGGCTTCCTCCGCCCCGGCGTCCCAGTGGGAGAGAATGACGGTGCAACCGCCGCAACCGCCTTGGCCGCAGGGCTTCTTGGGTCCGGCCAGGGCGACGTTGGGCGAGCGTAGGTAGTCGATCAGCAGCAGGCTGGGAGGCGGGTTGTCCAGCTCGACCGCGCGGCCGTTCAGGAAGAACTGGAGAGACCCTGTTCCCGGCGTCCGCTCGTCGGCCATGTCGGCTTTCCCCGTTGAGACCAAGCCCGTTCACCGCCCCCAACGGGCAAGCGCGAACGCCCGTCTGCTCGAGAACGGAGACCGACTAGAATCAACTGTAAGGATAGTTATGTGGTGACGCAACCGAAGCGCGGCGTGCGTGGGAGCGGCCCCGAATCCGGCGTCCGCTCCCCGCGCCGGCTCAGTTCAGCCCCAGCGTCTTGGTGATCGCCGACCAGGGGACCAGTTTGAAGTTCTGGTTCTCGGGCGGCGAGACGTTGCGGCCGTCCTGGGCGACGAAGGCGCCGCCTTCCAGGCCCGCGCCCAGCGAGGCGCTGGTGACGTCCAGGCCGTCGGTCTCGGAGATCCCGTCGATGCCGCCGGCGCCGTCGGCGATCACCGCGAAGCTGCCGACATAGGCGTTGTCGCCTTCGCGCCGGAACAGGGCGTAGCTGTTGTTGCCCTGGCTGGAGACCACCAGATAGCCCTTGCCGCCGGCCTGGGCGAACAGGCCCACGCCCTCGAGGTCGTCCTTCAGGGCGGGGTTGTCGGCGACGCGGGCGACGGCCTTTCGCGCCGTCCCGTCAGTGGGTTCGGCGCCCAGCTTCCACAGCGCGACGTCCTCCTCTGCGACATAGAGCGCGCCGGTCTCGTCGTCGGCGACGCAGCCCTCGGTCTGGGTGTCGAACTTCACGTCGCGGACCTTTTCGGCGCGGACCTTGCTGGCCGGGGTGGCGATCAGCTTCCACTGGCGGACCAGGCCGTCCGGGTCGCTGATGAACACGAAGGTCGCGCCCTTCTTGTTGCGGTACATGCACAGGCCGTAGGGATCCGACAGGCCGGTGGCCTGAACGCCGTCGGCGACGCTGGTCAGCTGCCGGGTGTCGGGATCGATCGTGTAGATCGCGATGGCCTTGTGGGTCCGGTCGCTGGCCGTGACCAGGGTGACGGTCTTGCCGCCCAGCTTGAAGCCGTGGCGCAGATCGACATTGTTCATCTTGCCGTCGGGCAGGTATTGCAGCGGCTTGCCCGACAGRTCGTAGACCAGCATGCCGCCCTTCTTGTCGGTGGCGATGATGGCGCTTTTACCGGGATCGGTCGGGTGGACGTAGAGGGCCGGATCGTCGGCCGCGTCGCCGCCGTGGTCGACCGGCTTGGTCTCCATCGTCGCCGTCACCAGGGCCAGCTTGCTGGGCGCGACCGTCGGCGCATGGGCGCCCGGCGAGACGTTCAGGGCGGCGGCGACGTCCTTCCACGACAGCACCTGGGTGTTGGCCCCGACCTTGCGGTCGTCGGTGACCAGCAGGGCGCCGGCCGACAGGCCCGGGCCGACGGGCGTGCGCAGGCCGAACAGGCCCGAGGGGCCCTGCAGCACGTCCGCGCCGCCGGCCTGGATGCGGAACGCGCCCAGGAAGCGGTCGTCGGCGTTGCGGTCATAGACGTTGTAGTCGCCCGCGTCGGCGTTGGCGGCGACCAGGTAGTTCCCACCCGGGCCGCCATTGAGGACGGCCAGACCGCCGAGCTCGCCCTTGATGCGGCCCAGGCGGTTGATGTCGACCACCGTCGCCACGGCCTCGGCCTCCGGGTCGGCGTCGTAGCGCCAGATCCCGACCGCTTGCTGGGCGACATAGAGGGCGCCGCTGGCGTCGTCGGCGACGCAGTACTTGGCCTCGGACGACAGGTGCAGGCGGCGCACGATGCGGCCGTCCAGCTTGCCGTCGGCGACCTGGAACAACAGCCACTGGTCCAACTGGCCTTCTCCGCCCAGGGTGAAGGCGTAGAGCGCGCCGTCGCGGGCGTTCTTGTGCAGGCACAGGCCTTCGCCGGCGTAGCCCAGGGTCAGCGGGCGGGTGTCTAGGCTGGTCGCGGCGCCGCTGGCGAAGTCGTAGCGCGACAGGCGCAGGCGGCCGTCCTTGCGGTCCAGCACCGCGATCAGGTCGCCGCGCACATCGACGCCGTAGGTCTCGCCGCCGGGCAGGGCCGAGCGGCGCTGGCCGTCCAGGCCGTAGAACTCCAGCCCGCCCAGCTCGCCGGTGGCGGCGATCACGCTTTGGGCCGGGGCGGCGGCGTTGTAGAGCAGGGCCGAGGCGTTGGCGCCGCCCTGGGCGGTGGGAACGGTCGCGCCGATCGGGGCGACGCCGGCGGTCTGTGCGCCGGCGGTTTGGGCCGGGGCCGGGCAGGCGATCAGCAGGGCCAAGGCGCTGGCGGCGGCGAAGGCGGTGCGGCGATGGATCATGTGGTCCCCCTGTTGTCGCATCTGTGTCGTGCGATCTGGCTAGAGCGGTCGCCCTGGCGTCCCGCTGACGGGTCCGACGACAAAAATTGCTATAAAAATTCCAATAAAATTACAAAGTAGAATATCCATTCGTAAAACTCGGTGAGCAAGCACGCCGCCGACCGTGAGCGGCGAGGGAGGCGTTATGGCGAGACTTCGATACGCACTGATGACGGTCGCGATGATCGCCGCGCCCCTAACCGCGACCTTGATCACCGGCCCGGCGGCCGCGGCGTCGAGCGGTGGTCCGACCGGCGACCTGAAGCTGGAGCGGATGGTCATGGTCATGCGCCACAGCGTCCGCCCCCCGACCAAGTCGCCCGCCACGCCGGAGGGTACGACCGCCCAGCCCTGGTCGACCTGGACCACGCCGTTCGGCGAGCTGACCCCGCACGGCGGCGAGGGCGCGCGGCTGATGGGCGCCTACAACCGCACCTTCCTCGGCGCGCGCGGCATGATCCCGCGTGACGGCTGCGCGCCCAAGGGCGAGATCGTGGTCTGGGCCAGCGGCAAGTCGCGCGCCATCAAGACCGCCGAGTCGTTCGTCGAGGGCCTGCAGCCGGGCTGCGGCATCGTGATCGACCATCCCGAGACCGAGGACAACGATCCGGTCTTCCACCCGGCCGAAGGCGTCGACGGCGCTATCGCGTTGACGTCCGCCCAGCGGCAGAAGCCCGGCGTCGCCGCCGAGGCGCGCGTCCACGCCGCGGACTTCGCGGTGCTGCAACGGGTACTGGGCTGCGATCCCACCACAAAGGCGGGCTGCGACATCGCCAAGCGTCCGTCCGAGCTGAAGGGCAATACGGGCGACAGCCCCGACATCGAAGGCGCGCTGTCGATCGCCTCGACCGCCGGCCAGACGGTGCTGCTGGAATATGTCGAGGGCAAGCCGATGGACCAGGTGGGCTGGGGGCGCGCCTCCAAGGCCGACATCCAGGCCATGCTCCGCTTCCATCCGGTGAAGTTCAATTACGAGGTCGGCTCGCCCTACATCGCCGAGCGCTACGCCGCGCCGATCGCCAAGCGCCTGCTGTCGGCCCTGAACGGCGAAGCCGATACGGGCCGCCTGACCCTGCTGGTCGGCCACGACACCAACATCGCCGCCCTGCGCGGCTTCCTCGGGGTCCACTTCACCGCCGCCGACTATCCCCGGGACGATCCGCCCCCCGGCGGCGCCATGGGCTTCGAGCTGCTGAAGGACAGCGGCGGCCACGCCTTCTACACGGCCCAGAGCATGGACCAACTGCGCGAGCTGCAGCCCCTGACCGCCAGCAACCCGCCGGCCTTCTCGTACTTCCCGATCCCGGGCTGCGCCGTGAAGGGCGACGCCACGGTGTGTCCGCTGGCGACCTTCCAGAAGATCGTCGGCGGCAAGTTGGCGAACCCGGCGAAGAACTGAACCAATCGATCTTGGTGAAAACCGCAGGGCGGTCCTCGCGAGAGGGCCGCCTTCTGTTTTCCTTCTCCCCTTGCAGGAGAAGGTGGCCCGCGAAGCGGGTCGGGTGAGGGGGCTTTCAAACGCCAGACGAAGAAGGGCCGCACGCTTTCGCCGGCGATCGAACGGGAATGCGCTGGGAGTTTGGCGCGTTTGTGTTCGAGCGTGGAACGGATATTCTAAATTCAGAACGATCATATCGAGGGGCCGATGGGCGAAGCGACACCGGCGCCGCAAGCGGCGCCGAAGACAGCCGAGGAACTGCGCGCGGCGATTCTCGAGCGCCACGAGTCGCTGAGCAAGCGGCTGCAGCAGATCGCCCGCTACGTGCTGGACGAACCCAACGAGATGGCGCTGGAGACCCTGGCGGTGATCTCCGAACGCTGCGGCGTGCAGCCGTCGGCTATCGTCCGATTCGCCAAGACCTTCGGCTACCCCGGCGCCAGCCAGATGCAACGGCTGTTCCGCGACGGCCTGCTGTCGAGCCACGCGGCCCTGGGCTACGGCGAACGCGTGCGCCACTTCAACGAGGCGGTGGCCAAAAAGCCCGAGAGTGGGGCCGACGTGCTGGCCGAGTTCGTCGAGGGCAACACCCTGGCGCTGCAGAACCTGGCCCAGACGGTCAGCGAAGACGACATGGCCCGGGCCGTGAAGATGATCGACAAGGCCGAGACGGTTTATGTGGTCGGGTTCCGGCGCTCGTTCCCGGTGGCCTCGTACCTGGCCTATTCGCTGCAGCAGGTGAACAAGCGCACCCTGTTCATCGACGGCGTGGCCGGTCTGACCAAGCAGCAGGTCCAGACCATCGGCCCCAAGGACCTGCTGATCGCCGTCAGCGACCACCCCTATGCCGAGGAGACGATCCAGGCGGTCGAGATGGCGGCGGCGCGCGGGGCGGCGATCCTGTCGATCAGCGACAGCCTGGTCAGCCCGATCGCCAAGCCGGCCAGCCTGGTGCTGCATGTGCGCGAATCGGAGGTGCGGACCTCCCGCTCGCTGGCCGCCTCGATCTGCTTGGCCCAGGCGCTGGTCGTCGGATTCGCCTTCGAAAGCTCGCGCGCCAAGGGGCGCTCGGCCAAGGCCGCCAAGCCCGCCCGCTAAGCCGCGCCCACGCCGTCCAAGCCTGGCCCTGAATGCGCGCGGGTCCGAGCGCCGCCCCTCCCGCGACTCGGCGGCCTCCGACACAGCGCCGCCTTCCATGTTCGGATCAGTGATATCGTCAACAGGCGGCGCTGCCTCCGAAACCACGAGGCGCRTCGAGGCTCGGATCCTTCATGGATTGCATTTTGTCGGAATGTAGCGGTTCGACGTTGACAGTCGAGAAAGCTCACTGATATCGATAACAATGCCGGTCGGGACGCAAGGTGCGTTTTTGGCTTTCGACGACGCGGTCGGCCAACAGGTTCTGAGCTTCGCGCAAACGAGGTCGGGCCGAAGTCCAAAGGGGAGGAAATAATGGGTGCTCAAAGCCCTCGGCGCGATCGTACGCGCGGCTTGCAAGTTTCTCACATCGCGCTGTTCCTGGCGGCCGGCGCGAGCGCGTTTTCGGTAAGCGCCGCGCAGGCCCAGTCGGCCAGGCCCGCCGCGCAAAAGCCGGCGCCGGACACCGAGGTCAGCGCGGTCGACGAGATCATCGTCACCGGCGTCATGGCCGGCACGGCCGCCAAGAAGGCCAACGTCTCGTTCTCGGTGCTGAACGAGGACGAGATGTCCAAGTTCACCCCGATCAGCGCCGACGACATGCTGCGCGACATGCCCGGCGTGGTCGTCGAGTCCAATGACGGCGTGGCGCGCAACGAGGTGTTCACGCGCGGCATGACCATCGGCACGGGGGCCAACACCTCGGGCTACTTCTGGACGACCATCCTGGAAGACGGYCTGCCGGTCGTTCCGTTCAAGTTCAGCGGCTTCCAGGACGGCTATTTCTATCGCGCCGACATCTCGACCAGCCGAGTGGAATCGGTTCGCGGCGGCTCGTCGGCGACCGGCGTGACGACCTCTGTGGGCGCCACCTTCAACTACATCACCGGCGCGGTGAAGCCGGGCGGCGTCATCCAGGCCCGAGTCGGCTTCGAGGGCGAAGACCTCCACATGTCGTGGAAGCAGGTCGACGGCGCGTACGGCTGGGTCAACAAGGCGGGCGACGCCGGCATCGGCGTCAGCGGCTTCTATCGCCGCTCCAACGGTCAGGTGAACCCGGGCTATGACCTGAACCACGGCGGCCAGTTCAAGGTGAACCTCTACAAGGAATACCAGGGCGGCGGCGGCTCGGGCTCGTTCAACGTCATCCTGAAGCACCTGGACGACACCAACGCCGAACTGACCACCTTCCAGCAGCCGGCCTACGGCTACCAGGATCCCGAGGAGATTCCGGGCTTCGGCCGCGACGTGAACCTGTTCATGAACGGCGGCCAGCAGACGGTCCCGAACTACTTCAAGTCGGGCAGCCACAAGCTGGATCCGTCCGACGGCTATCGCTACCAGCAGGACGCGATTACGCTCAACTGGCGTCACGACACCGACGGCCCGTGGAGCTTCACGGGCGCGGCTCGCCTACAGAAGTCCGACTATCGGGGTCAGTCCTACAAGCCTCAGGGCCTGGCGTCGCTGGCCTCGGCGGCCGCGTCGCGCGAGCGCTACGGTCTCAACATCAACAACCTGGACCGCACGCCGGGCTATTACGAGTTCACCAACGCGGCCGGCCAGATCGTCGCTCGCGTGGCCAACAACGTGGCCGGCTCGCAGCTGGGGACCAACTATCGCACCGGCGCGGCCTGTCCGCGGGTCACGGCGACCACGTTCCAGGCGAACAGCCTGTGCATCGTGGCCAACAGCCTGCCCAACCGCGACATCGACATGCGCGGCGGCCTGGTCACCGCCACGATCCCCAACGCCGACGGCAGCTACAACTCCGGCGTCGTGCCGGTCGCCAGCGGCTCGCAGGACCTGGTTCTGCTGACGCGGGCCGAGGACAACGACCGTGGGTCCAAGGACTTCATGGCCAACTTCACCACGACCTATCACGGCGACAATTACAGCCTGAACCTTGGCCTGTACGTCTCGCGGTCGGAGCAGGCCAATGACAACTGGGCCAACGGCCTGGGGATCTCGGCCTGGGCCGACGGGCAGGTGCAGAACCTGAACGCCCGGTACGTCACCAATACGGGGACGACCTATCAGCTGACCGACGCGGGCGGCTGGGGCTCGTACGGCAGCGGCCTGTTCACCACGGTGTCGCAGCGCGCCAAGATCCTGGAAGTCTCGCCCTATGCGGGCTTCAGCTGGTCACCGGGCAAGTTCGACTTCAACGGCAGCGTCAAGTACCAGCACTTCGACGCCAAGACCTATTCCGAGACCTGGGACACCCGCAACGCCGGCGCCGCGTCGCTGGCCAACGGCGGTCTCGATGGCGATCCGCTGACCGTCTACGACAACGTCTACATGACCCAGACGGCGTCGAAGATCATCCGCGCCGACAAGGATCTGGGCCTGTTCGATTACAGCGTCGCGATCGGGTACAATTTCAACGACAAGCACAAGATCTATTACCGCTGGACCGACGCCAAGCAGCCCTCCTCGGGGGTGGTCAACCGCTACTCGACGGCGGCGACGCTGGTGCGTCCGCTTGGCCCGACGGCCTTCATCAAGGGCCACGAGGTCGCCTACACGTTCGGCGACCGCAAGTTCAACGGCCAGATCACCTACTTCTACCAAAACTTCGCCGTGAACGATTATCCGACCGCGGTCGACAAGGACAATGTCTCGACCTACCTGCTTCCGGAGAACTTCAACAAGTACTTCACTCGGGGCGTCGAGGGCTGGGCCAAATGGCGCATCACCCGGAGCCTGGAGTGGTCGCCGTCGGTGACCTATCTGAACGGCAAGACTACCGAGGCCTATAACTGGCTCAACACCGGCGCCAACGGCCAGGGCGCGGACGACGACGTCCTGCGGGTCGACTCGGGACTGCTGGCCCGTTCGCCGAAATGGACGGTCAGCAACACGCTGTCCTATACGTACAAGGACTTCCGCTTCAACGTCCGCCACCGGTGGATGGATGTGCGCAAGCTGAACACCAACTCGCTGGACCATCGTTTCCTGCCCAAGCAGGACAACGTGGATGTCTCGGTGCAGTACGAGGGTCTGGCCAAGACCAAGATGACCCTCGATGTCCGCAACGTGTTCGATACGCAGTACATCTCGGCCTACGATCCGATGATCAGCAGCAACCTTCCGGCCAACGTCCAGGTCTACGACGTGGTCGCCCAGCTGCCGGAGTCCGGCTACCTGCTCAAGCGCAACGCGCCGCGCTCGGTCTGGCTGACGGTCCGGCGGGAGTTCTAGGTCCAGGACCTCCAAGGCCCAGCCGCATGGCGAGCGAGGGGGCGGTTCTCCACCCCCTCGCTTCCAGCCTGACTTCCAACGCCGCCAGAGAGCAGCCCGCATGACCAGGCCCGGATTGATCGTCGCCGTCGGCGCGCTTCTCGTCACCGCGTCGGCCCAAGCGGCCACGCCGTTGATCGACAAGATCGTGTTTGGCGACGCCGCTTCCGAGGCCCGGCATGCGGTCGACGCCAAGGCCTCCGAACAGGTCACGGGCGGCCTGGGCGCGTCGGCCAGACGCCTGCCGCCCGCGTCCGTGGGCGCCCGCTTCAGCGGCGACCTGACATTCAAGCTCGCGGTCGATCCAAGCATCCAGAACTACGCTTCCGTCCGCCTTTGGGGCGGCGACGCCAACGACAACAAGCTGACCCTGTTCTGCGACGGCAAGCAGGTCGGCTACCGGCATCTGGGCGACGTCGAGATCCTCGACATCGGAACCCAGGCCCCGCCCTTCGCCGGGCGCTTCACCTACCGCACGTTTCCGCTGCCCCTGACCCTGACCAAGGGGCGCGCGCAGCTGGATTGCGCCATCCGCGCCAGCGGGCCTTATGCCGTCTACAGCAACCAGTTCGAGACCTTYCAGAAGCCGATGGTCCAGCCTTCACGGCCGATCTACGCGCTCTATGTCCACGCCGAGCCCTTCCTGGAGACGAACGAGGCCACGGGTCAGGCGCCGCCGATCGCGCCGGCGGGGCCTTCGGCGGGGCCTTCGGCGGGGCCCGAGGTCCTGGAGGGCCTGAAGGCCCGGGTGAACCTGGAGATCGAGCGCAAGCTGGCCCAGGCGGGACCGCTGGACGTG
This sequence comes from Caulobacter sp. P1_B12_2, assembly GCF_056406675.1. Taxonomy (NCBI): domain Bacteria; kingdom Pseudomonadati; phylum Pseudomonadota; class Alphaproteobacteria; order Caulobacterales; family Caulobacteraceae; genus Caulobacter; species Caulobacter sp. P1_B12_2. Next base: position 10,787 of record NZ_JBFTZS010000121.1, read on the forward strand.
CTGGAGTCGCAGTTCATCGCCCGGGCGTATGGCCTGTCCTGGACACGGGCCTACAAGAACCCGCAGGTCGTGCGGAAGCTGATCCAGAGCGGCGACGCCTATTTCGCCAGGTTCCTGGCCGACCCGAAAACGGTCTATGTCGACGCCTCGCGCACCAATCCCGACTGGGAGGTGCTGGGGC
>NZ_JBFTZS010000122.1:0-10958 GCF_056406675.1 Caulobacter sp. P1_B12_2
CTCGAACACCAGGTCGACGCGCTTTTGCGGCAGTTCGACCACCTTGGGCGTCACCGTGGCCGAGATGCGGCCCGACCGGCGATACAGCTCGATGATGCGCTGAACGTCGGCCTGAACCTTGGCGCGGGTGAAGATGCCGCGCGGACGGATCTGCACCTCGTCCTTCAGCTTGTCTTCCTTGAGCGCCGAGTTCCCCTCGAAGACCACCTGGTTGATAATCGGGTTCTCGACGACCTTGATGATCAGGTCGCCGCCCTGCAGCTCGATCTTCACGTCGGCGAACAGTTCGGTGCGGGCCAGGGTCTTCAGCGCCAGGTCGAGGCGCTGGGGATCGACCGTCTCGCCCGGCTGGATCGGCAGGTAGGACAGCACGGTCCCCTGCTCGATCCGCTCGTTGCCCTGCACCACGATGCGCTGCACCACGCCCGTGGTCTGGGCCTGGGCGAAGGCGACCTGCGGCGCGGTCAGCGCCGTGGAACCGAGGAGGAGCGCAACGCCGGTGGCGAACGCGGCGCTGTGGGCGCGAATTTTGTTCATGGGACCAATCATGGACGGACGGCGCGGCTCACGAGAACAGGTCACGAGAACAGGCCGCCAATGAATTTGAACACGTCGTAGCGGTGAAGGTCGTTCCAGGCCGCGAACAGCATGAAACCGAGGATCAAGGCAAGCCCCGCTCTGAAGCCGGCCGCCTGGAACTTGGCCTGCAACGGCCGCTTGGCGATCGCTTCGTAGGCGTACATCACAAGGTGGCCGCCATCGAGAACCGGGATGGGCAGCAGGTTCATGAAGCCGATGCTGACCGACAAGGTCGCCACCAATAGCATCATGCTGACGAAGAAGCGCAGAACCATCGTCTGCACATTGGGCGCGTCGGCGGTGCTGGCCTTGGCCACCGCGCCGACCGTGTGACCGATGCCGATCACGCCGCTGATCTGGTCGGGCGAGATCTGGCCGGTGACCAGACGCCCCAGATAGAAGCCGATCGTGCCGATCTGGTCGCCGACCTCGACGGTCGCGTCGGGAATGGCGCGCCAGACGGGCGAGCGATAGCGGGTCGGGGTGCTGCGGCCCTCGATGCCCAGCCGGCCGATCTTCATGCGGCCGTTGATCTGGTCCTGAACCTCGACCTCGCGAGGGGCGCCCGTCAGGTGGACCGTCGCCGCGCCGCGCTGCACCGTGAAATCGATCGGCAGCTTGGCGCGCAGGGCGACATAGCCGTTCAGGTCCTGGAACGTCTCGATCTTGCGACCGTCGGCCTTGAGAATGACGTCGCCGGGCTTGAAGCCGGCCGCCTCGGCGGCGCTGGCGGGGCTGACGGCGTAGACGCGGGCTGGATTTCGGATCTCGCCGATCGTGGCCATGAAGACCGCGAGCACGGCGATCGCCAGCAGGAAATTGGCGACGGGCCCGGCCACGGCGATGATCGCGCGCTGCCAGACGGGCTTGAAATGATAGTAGCGAGAAACGGCCGCCTCGCCTTCGCGCGCGGCGATCTCCTGCTTGAGGATCGCCAGATCGCTGCCGTCGGGCACGCTGGCGGCGTTGTCGTCGCCGGCGAACCGCACGTACCCGCCCAGGGGGATCCAGGCGATCCGCCATTCGACGCCGGTCTTGTCGCGCCACGACACGATCTTGGGGCCAAAGCCGATCGAGAAGCAGTCGATGGCGACGCCACAGGCTCGCGCGGCCCAGAAATGGCCGAGTTCGTGCACTGTCACGACGACGGACAGTACGAACACGAACGCGAACAGTTGCGTCAAAATACCGATCATATGGTGGCGCCCAACTCCCCGGTCACTCTCTAGATACGCTTCTGGCCGACAACCTCGGCCGCAATACGGCGAGCCGAAGCGTCAGTCATCATCGCGCTGTCGAGGGCGTCGCCGGCGCTGTCGGCGAGTTCGCCCAGGCCGTTCATGCGCTCAAGTGTCCCCGCCACCGCGCCGGCAATATCCAGAAAGCCGATCTGGCGGTCAAGGAAGGCCGCAACGGCCACCTCGTTGGCGGCGTTCATGGCGGCCGGCGCGCCGCCGCCAAGGCGCAGCGCCTCGCGCGCGATGGCGATCGACGGGAAGCGGTCCAGGTCCGGTTCTTCGAAGGTCAGTTGGCCATAGGCGGCCAGATTCAAGGGCTTGGCCGGCCACGAAAGCCGCTGCGGCCAGGCGAAGGCGCACGAGATCGGGCTGCGCATGTCCGGCGGCCCCAGCTGGGCCAGGGTCGAGCCGTCGGTGTATTCGACCAGGCTGTGGATCACGGACTGCGGGTGGATCACGACGTCGATGCGCTCATGCGAGGTGTCGAACAGGTAGGACGCCTCGATCATCTCGAGGCCCTTGTTCATCATCGTCGCGGAATCGACCGAAATCTTGGCGCCCATCGACCAGTTGGGATGAGCGACCGCCTGCTCCGGCGTGGCCTGCGCCATGGCGGCCTTGTCCCAGGTGCGGAAGGGGCCGCCCGAGGCGGTCAGGATCAGGCGCGACACCTGGTCGATACAATCGCGCTGCAGCACCTGGAAGATCGCCGAGTGCTCGGAATCGACGGGAATCACCGAACCGCCCGCCTCGCGGGCGATGGCCAGCAGGGCCGGCCCGGCGCAGACCAGGCTTTCCTTGTTGGCCAGGGCGATAACGGCGCCGGTGCGGGCGGCGGCCAGGGTCGGGGCCAGGCCCGCCGCGCCGACGATGGCCGACATCACCCAGTCCGCGCCCATGGCGGCGGCTTCGGAGACGGCGGCCGCGCCGGCGGCGACCCGAACGCCGGACCCGGCCAGCCGCTCGCGCAGTTCCGGCAGACGGGTCGCGTCCTCGATGACCGCGACCTGGGGCTTCCAGCGCAGCGCCTGCTGCGCCAGCTTCTCGACATTGCGGCCGGCCGTCAGGGCCAGGATCTCGACCGACAGATTCGCCTGCTCGAACAGATCCAGGGTCGAAACGCCGATGGAGCCTGTCGAGCCGAGAACCACGACCTTGCGGAGGGTGGTCAAGGCAGCCATCCCCACTGGTCGAGCAGCCGGGCGCCGGCGACCACGATCGCCGCGAACATCAGGCCGTCGACCCGGTCGAGCATGCCGCCGTGGCCGGGGATCAGGTCGCCGGAGTCCTTCACGCCGAAGCGGCGCTTGAGCATCGATTCCCAGAGGTCGCCGGCCATGGTCGCCAGGCCGCCCAGCAGGCCGATCGCGGCGGCCACGGGCCAGGTCAGGGTCAGGTCCGGCAAGGCGGGCAGCGCCTGGGACAGAGCCACGATGCCGATCGCGCCCAGGGAGGCCGCGACCAGGCCGCCGAAGAAGCCCGACCAGGTCTTGTTGGGCGAATAGCGCGGCCACAGCTTTGGGCCCTTCAGGAGGCTGCCCACGACGAAGGCGAAGATGTCGGCGAACCAGGTGACCGTGAACAGCAGCAGGGTCCAGCTCAGGCCGGCGTCCATGCGGCGCAGCCAGATCATCGCGATGACGGCCGGAGCGATGTAGATCACGCCATAGGCGGCGTCGGCCCGGCGCTCGACCGCGCCGCGGGCCATCAGGGCCGCGGCCAGGGCGCCGATGATCACCACGGGCCAGGTGGTGTAGTAGTGGCCGAGATAGGCGACGATCACCGAGATCGCCACGGCCGCGCCGATGGCCACCGCCACGCCCAGGGCGGCGCGCCGGGCGCTCATCTCCGCCCACTCGCGCGCCAGGAGCGCGACGCCGACCAGGATCAGGCCCAGGAACCAGACGTTCCCGAACCACACCGCGGCCACCACCGTAGGCACCAGCACCGTGGCCGAAGCGACACGGATCCGCAGGTTGCTCCAGTTGAAACGTTTAGCCGGCGACGGCGACGTCATCGACGGCGATACCTCCATAGCGACGGTCGCGGCTGCGATATTCCGTCAACGCGGCGGCCAGGTGTTCGGGCCCGTAGTCCGGCCACAGAACGTCCTGATACACGAGTTCGGCGTAGGCGCATTCCCAAAGCAGGAAATTCGAGATCCGCTGCTCGCCGCTGGTGCGCACGATCAGGTCCGGAGCCGGCGCGCCGGCGGTGGACAGGTGCTGCTCGAACATCGCCTCGTCCAGGTCGGCGGCCCGGGCCTCGCCACGCTCGACCGCCAAAGCGAAGGCGCGCGCGGCGTCGGCGATGTCGGCGCGGCCGCCATAGTTGAAGGCCACCTGCAGCAGGAAGGCGCTGTTGTGGCTGGTTCGGCGCTCGGCCCGCTCGATGACGTCCAGCACGTCGGGCGCCAGGCCCGTGCGGCGGCCGATGATCCGCACCTTGACGCCCTCGCGGGCCAGGCGCTCGAGGTCGGATTCCAGATAGGCCTTCAGAAGGCCCATCAGCTCCGACACCTCCTGCGGCGGCCGGCTCCAGTTTTCCGTGGAAAAGCCGAACACCGTCATCACGCCCACGCCCAGGTCGGCGGCGCCTTCGACGGTCCGCTTCAGGGCGTTGACGCCGGCGCGATGGCCCAGGACGCGCGGCAGGTTACGCCGCTTCGCCCAACGGCCGTTGCCGTCCATGATGATGGCCACATGCAGAGATTGGCCCGACTTCGCGCCCCCGGCGCGCGTCGACACATTCTGCAGGCCGGTCGTCGGCGCCATGCGCTTCAGCCTTCCCTCATCGCCCCCCACAACGCAGGTCGATGCTAAACCTGCATGATCTCTTGTTCTTTGGTTTTCAAGGCCTCGTCGACCTGCTTGATGGCCGCATCGGTCAACTTTTGGACCTCGGTCTCCATCTTCTTCAGCTCATCTTCGCTGATGACGCTGGCCTTCTCCGCCTTCTTCAGGTCGTCGTTGGCGTCGCGACGGATGTTGCGGACCGCGACCTTCTGGGCCTCGGCGTACTTGCCGGCGATCTTCGACAGATCCTTGCGGCGCTCTTCGGTCAGCGGCGGGATCGGGATGCGCAGGTTGTTGCCCTCGACCACCGGATTGAGGCCGAGGTCGGAGTTGCGAATCGCCTTTTCGACGGCCGCGACGACGCCCTTGTCCCAGATGTTCACGTTGATCTGGCGCGGCTCGGGCACGCTGATCGAGGCGACGGTGTTCAGTTGCACCATCGAGCCGTAGGCGTTGACGATGATCTGGTCGAGCAGCCCCGAGGAGGCTCGTCCGGTGCGCAGACCGGCGAAGTCTTCCTTCAGGGACAGCACGGCTTTGTCCATGCGGTCCTTGTAGCGGGACAGGACGGGTTTTTCGGCGGTGGCCATGGCTTGGGCTCTCTTCGCTGGGAAATTAAGCGGCGTGATCGCCGGAAACGACGGTGCGTGTTCCCTGCCCCTTCAAGACGTTCAGCAGATTGCCGCGCCCCTTGATGGAGAAGACCACGATCGGAATGTTGTTGTCGCGCATCAGCGCCACGGCCGAGGCGTCCATGACCCGCAGGTCCTGGGCCAGCACGTCCATGTAGCTGAGCGTGTCGTAACGCTTGGCCGCCGGGTCCTTCTTGGGATCGGCGCTGTAGATGCCGTCGACGCTAGTGCCCTTGAACAGGGCGTCGCACTGCATCTCGGCGGCGCGCAGGGCGGCGGCGGTGTCGGTGGTGAAGAACGGGTTGCCGGTGCCRGCGGCGAAGATCACCACCCTGCCCTTTTCCAGATGCCGCTGGGCGCGACGGCGGATGTAGGGCTCGCAGACCGTGGCCATCGGGATGGCCGACTGCACGCGGGTGGAGACGCCGATGCGCTCCAGGGCGTCCTGCATGGCCAGGGCGTTCATGACCGTGGCCAGCATGCCCATATAGTCGGCGCTGGAGCGCTCCATGCCCTTGGCCGCGCCGGCCATGCCGCGGAAGATGTTGCCGCCGCCGATCACCAGGCACAGCTCGACGCCGGACTGGACGATCTCGCGGATGTCCTCGGCCACCGATTCAACGGTCTTGGTGTCAATGCCGTAGGGCGTGTCGCCCATCAGCACTTCGCCCGAAACCTTCAGAAGCACGCGGCGATAGGGTCTGTGCTGAGGTTCGGACATACGGAGGCTCTTCCTGAGTCGTCGGAACGCAACATAGAGCGCGTTCCGAAAAAGTGGGATCGGTTTTCCGGGCTGAAACCGGCCAGATCGCGTGCAGATGGACGACCCGGGCGCAAAAAAAGGCGCGGCGCGCGCTTAGATCGCGCGCCGCGCCCTCGATAGGCGGTCCGTTCCGCCGCCCGAAAAGGCGGCGGAGAAGACTTAGGCTTGGCCGGCCATGGCGGCGACTTCGGCGGCGAAATCGCCTTCCGGAGCCTTCTCGACGCCTTCACCCAGAGCCAGGCGAACGAAGCCCTTCACGGTGAGCGGCGAGCCCAGTTCCTTGCCGGTCTCGGCGACCAGCTGCTCGACGGTCTGGTCCGGGTTCATGACGAAGGCCTGCTTCAGCAGCACGACTTCTTCCAGGAACTTGCGGATGCGGCCTTCGACCATCTTCTCGACGACGGCCGGGGGCTTGCCCGACTCGAGCGCCTGCTCGGTGAAGATCTGGCGCTCTTTCTCGATGGCGGCCTGGTCCAGGTCGTCCGCCGACAGCGACAGCGGGGCGGTCGCGGCCACGTGCATGGCGATCTTGCGGCCCAGCTCCAGGATCTTGGCCTGGTCGCCCGCGCCTTCGATGGCCACGAGCACGCCGATGCGGCCCAGGTCCGGAGCGGTCGCGTTGTGGATGTAGGACGACACCGCGCCTTGGGCGACGGTGAACTTGGCCGCGCGACGCAGGACCATGTTCTCGCCGATGGTGGCGATCAGGTTGGTCAGGGTGTCCGACACGACGTCGCCGTCGGCGGTTTTGGCCGCGTTGATGGCGTCGATGCCGTCGTTGTCCAGGCCGACGGCCGCGATCTTGCGGACGGCGTTCTGGAACAGGTCGTTGCGGCCCAGGAAGTCGGTCTCAGCGTTCACTTCGACGGCGGCGGCGGTCATGCCGGCGCCTTCGTTGCGCACGGCCAGGCCCACGAGGCCTTCAGCGGCGACGCGGTCGGCCTTCTTGGCGGCCTTGGACAGACCCTTCGCGCGCAGCCAATCGATGGACGCGTCGACGTCGCCATTGTTTTCGACGAGGGCCTTCTTGCAGTCCATCATGCCGACGCCGGACTTTTCGCGCAGCTCTTTCACCAGCGCAGCGGTCACTTCAGCCATGAGTTCCTCCATTGAATATCGGAGCGTTTCCCACCGCGACCGGGTCGCCTCGGGGAAACGCGTGAAACAAAATTACGACCGGGCTTGATAGCCCGGTCGCATGTCAGGTTCACGAAGATCGGGTCGGGACCGAAATCCCGACCCGATGATCGGAAAATCAGCTCGCGGCCGGCTCTTCGGCGACGGCTTCGATCGCTTCGGCGGTCGCTTCTTGAGCGGCTTCCGGAGCGGCTTCGACGGCCGGGGCCGCTTCAGGAGCAGCGGCGGCTTCGAAGGCCGCTTCCTGCTCAGCGACTTCGGCGGCGGCGACTTCCGGAGCGGCGGCTTCAGCCACCGGTTCCGGGGTCAGTTCGCGAGCCAGGGTCGGTTCCATCGGCGCGATCGAGGCGCCCAGGTCGACGCCCGAGTTGGCTTGGCCGGCGGCCAGGCCGTCCAGGACGGCGTCGGCGATCAGGTCGCAGTACAGCTGCAGAGCGCGGGCGGCGTCGTCGTTACCCGGGATCGGGTAGGTGATGCCGTCCGGATCGCAGTTGGTGTCGAGGATGGCGACGACCGGGATGTTCAGCTTGCGGGCTTCAAGGATCGCGATCGCTTCCTTGTTGGTGTCGATCACGAACATGATGTCGGGGATGCCGCCCATGTCCTTGATGCCGCCCAGCGACAGCTCCAGCTTGTCGCGCTCGCGGGTCAGCTGCAGCAGTTCCTTCTTGGAACGGCCGGTGCTCTCGCCGCCCATGATGCCTTCGAGTTCGCGCAGACGTGCGATCGAGCCCGAAACGGTGCGCCAGTTGGTCAGGGTGCCGCCGAGCCAGCGGTGGTTGACGTAGTACTGGGCGCAGCGCTTGGCGGCCGTGGCGACCGGGTCGCTGGCTTGACGCTTGGTGCCGACGAACAGCACGCGGCCGCCGGCGGCGGCCACTTCACGCACCTTCACCAGGGCTTGGTGCAGGAGCGGGATCGACTGCGACAGGTCAATGATGTGGATGTTCGAACGCGAACCAAAGATGTAGCGGTCCATCTTCGGGTTCCAGCGGTGGGTCTGGTGGCCGAAGTGGGCGCCAGCTTCCAAGAGCTGACGCATGGAGAATTCGGGAAGCGCCATGATAGGTCTCCTTCTTCCGGTTGAACCTCCGTGGACACCCCCGCTCCGACGATTCGGACCGGGACCGGAACGGTAACGTCGGGATGTCTCCCCGGCGTCGCCGCACGTCCACGTGTGGAATGGCCGCGCAAATAGGCGCGAACGGACCAAAAAGCAAGCCCTTAGACGCCTGAACCTTGCCGTCCAGGCCGTCGATCCGGCAAACCTATGCCGTCGTCGCGGCCCACGCCGCCTGGGTCAGCCGGTAGAGGACGCAAGGTTCGCCGGCGTGGACGACCGTCCGCTCCAGCGTGAAGCCCGCCTTCTCAAGCACGCGGCGCGAGGCGACATGCTCGACCACGACCACCCCGACGAGGGACGGCGTCGCCAGGCGCTCCAGGCCATGCTCGACCAGGGCGCGCGTGATCTCGCCGGCGTATCCCCGCCCCCAGGCGTCGCGCGCCAGGGCGTAGGCGATCTCGATCTCGGGCGCGCCTCGACCGCCAGCGGGCGGATGCCGGCGCGGCCCACGAAGGCGCCGTCGAGCGTGCGCCAAATCCAGAGCCCGAAGCCGTGACGATCCCAATAGGCGAGATTGGCCTCCAGATAGGCCTTGGTCGCCTCGGCCGAGCGCGTTCCGCCAAGATAGCGGGACACCTCGGGGTCGAGATGCAAGGCGACCAGGTCGGCCAGATGGCGTTCGTGCAGTCGCTCCGCGACCAGGCGGGGCGTCGTCAAACGGTCCATCGGTCGGCGTCCTTGGCCCCAAACACGCGGCGCGCAAGGCGCGGGCCCGCAAAAGAACCTGATCTGTCCACAGGCGAACCTCAATCGTCACGCGTTTCTGACACAGAGAGCGTGTCTGATCGGCTCAGGTCCAATGCCAGGGATTCGACCCTTCCGGCAGGCCGTAACGGGTAGAGGTGACTCATGCTCGCGGTTTTCGATCTCGACGGAACCTTGCTGGACGGGGATTCCACCGCCCTGTGGCTGTGGCGGCGGGTTCGCCGCTCGCCCCTGCGCTGGCTGGCCGCCATGCTGGCCGCGCCGGTCGCCATTCCGATGGTGATCGCGCCTCGCACCCGCCGGGCCGGAGCCTCGATCCTGCTGTGGATCGCCACGGCGGGACTGAGCGAACGGGAGTTGCGCGCCTCCTGCGCCGACTTCGCCGACCGCTTCCAGGCCGGCGCCCTGCCCTTGCGCTGGCGTGGGCCGGGCATGGAGACGCTGGACGAGCATCTGGCGCATGGCGACGAGGTGGTGGTGGTCACGGCCGCGCCCACCCTCCTGGCCCAGGCCCTGATCACCCCGCTGGGCCGGCCGATCGTCGTGCTGGGCACCTCGCTGAAGCGTCGGGCCGGCGGCTGGGTGGCCGACGTCCACTGCCGCAACCAGCGCAAGTGCCAGGCCCTGGCCGAGGCGGGCCACGGCAAGCGCTGGGCCTACGCCTATACCGACAGCCTCGACGATCTGCCGCTGCTGCGCGGGGCCGATGCGCCGATGATCGTCGGCTGCGGCAAGGCCGCCAAGCGCCGTCTCAGCCGCGCCGGCCTGCCCAACGGCCGCGCCTCGGCCTGGTAGGGCGCGGCCGCCTGAGGCTGATCAAGATTCAGTCCGCAGGGTTGCTCGACCAACGTGCGAGCATCCATTCCGGCCCCGAAATGACGGAGATGCTCCGCGACCGGCAACGCCGCCGCCGATCGCGGACATGCTGAACGTCGAAAAGGGTGGTTAGCGGTCTTCCGCCCAAATCGCGGGATCTCGCTCCCAATCGAGAAGAGCATTCGCTCGTCTCGTTAACACCGGTCCGAAAGAAGCGTCCAAGCCAAGACCTTGAAGGGTCGTGTCACCCGGCGGGGTTTCGCGGCCGGCAGAAGGGTTCCCGCCAGAAGGGCGGGAATGCCGGTGAAACTTGGCAAGCGCATCTGAACGGCGACACGCCCTACCGCGACTTGCCGTCGAACTTGTGCGGCTCGAGCGCGAAGACGTCCACGTCGTCCAGGCAGCGGACATTGATCGCCGCCATCTCGGCCCCATCCGGTCCGACGCCGCGGCCGAACGATTCGATGCCGCAGGTCTGGCAGAACAGGTGCGAGATCTTGTGGGTGTTGAAGCGGTACTCGCTCAGCGCGTCCTGGCCCTGCTTCAGTTCGAACGCCGACGCCGGCGCGAAGGCCAGCACCGATCCCAGCTTGCCGCATCGTGAGCAGTTGCAGGTRATCAGGTTCCCCAGCTCGACCTCCACGGCGTATCGCACCGCGCCGCATTGGCAGCCGCCTTCGTGTCTGGCCATGATCGCCTCCTTGAATGATCGCGCCGAGCCCGGCGCATGACATCAACGCTCGGCCGGCCGGCCGCCTCCTTGAGACGCGCCAGCACGCCTGACCCGACACCAGCCGGTCGATTTCGAACGCCTCGGCCCGCGCCACGGGTTCCTGTCCGGTGTCCGTCAGCCGCCCGGGCCTCCGCCTTTACCAGACGCTCGCACCCGACACGCTGCTGGCGTCTACCAACGCGATCCGCCTACGGCGCCGGCCTGACGAACGGCAGGCGCCTAGCGCCACGTCACTGTCCGCCGTCCTTCGAGACCGCGCCCTCCTCGGCGCGGTCCAGACCAGGCTGATTGCGCACTCTCGTCCTAGACGTCTTCCAGCAGCGCCACGCCGGGCGCGGTCTTCAGGGCGCCGCGCAGGGCGGCGTCGAGGGTGTAGCGGCCCGGCAGCTTCATCTCGATCTCGCGGCCGCCGCCCAGGGCGGCGATCAGGCTGACCT
>NZ_JBFTZS010000123.1:0-10872 GCF_056406675.1 Caulobacter sp. P1_B12_2
ACCATCGTCGGCTCGATGCTGCTGGGCGTCGAGCGCAAGGCGGCCGCCGAGTTCAGCTTCTTCATGGCCATCCCGATCATGGTCGGCGCCTTCGCCCTGGATCTGCTCAAGAGCTACAAGGACATCGACACCAGCCACGCCGGCACGATCGCCATCGGCTTCGTGGTGTCGTTCCTGTCGGGCCTGGTGGTCGTGAAGACCATGATCGCCTTCATCGGCAAGCGCGGCTTCACCCCGTTCGCCTGGTGGCGGATCGCCGTGGGGGTCATCGGGCTGGGGCTGATCTATATGCCGAAGTGACGTCTCGCCCACCGGGGACATGCCCTTGCGGCGTGTCCCCATCAGGAGGCGCCGCGCTTGAAGGGGACACGCCGCAAGGGCATGTCCCCGGCCATTAAACGAAAAAGCCGCGCCCAGTCGAAAGACCGGACGCGGCTTTTGTCGTTTGAGAGACCCCTCATCCGTCGGTCCTCGACCGACACTTTCTCCCGCAAGGGGAGAAGGATCAGGAAATTAGAACGCCCCCGCCGGGACCTCGGCGTACTGGCCGCCCTTGCGATAGCGGTAGAGGTAGGACGGCGCGACGGCTTCGACGGCGGTCGGGACGACGCCGGCCTCGGCCAGGCCCGGCAGGCCGTTGCCCGCGACATTGTCGGTCTTCAGCGACTCGACCTGGTCGGAGGTCAGCGGCGGGTTGATCGGCGACAGGTCGCCGATCTTGCCGATCCAGCCGGCCGCGAAGAACGGGATCGGGGCCAGCACGCGGTTGCGGCCGGTCTCGCGCAGGATGAACTCCAGGATTTCCTTGAAGCTGTAGACGGCCGGACCGCCCAGCTCATAGGTCAGGCCCTCGGCGGCCGGGTTGGAGACGGCTTGCGCCACCACCTGGGCCACGTCGCCGACGAACACCGGCTGGAATTTCGTCTCGCCGCCGCCGATCAGCGGCAGGGCGGGAAACAGGGCGGCCATCTGGCCGAACTTGTTGAAGAACTTGTCCTCGGCGCCGAACACGATCGACGGACGGATCACCACCGCGCCCGGGAAGGCGGCGCGAACGGCGGCTTCGCCCTCGGCCTTGGTGCGCTGGTACTTGGAGGACGAATTGACGTCGGCGCCGATGGCCGAGATCTGCACCAGGCGCTTGGCGCCGGCGGCCTTGGCCTGCTCGGCGATCGTCTTGGCGCCCATCACGTGCAGGGTCTGGAACTTCTGCCGGCCGGTTTCCCACAGGACGCCGACCAGGTTGACCACCGCCTCGGCGCCGTCCACGGCGCGCGCCACCGACGGGGCGTTGCGGACATTGGCCTGCACGACCTCGATCTGGCCGACGTCGCCCAGCATCCGCATCTTGTAGGCCAGGTTCGGATTGCGCACCGCCACCCGCACGCGATGACCCGCCTTGGCGAGCGCGCGTACGACCTGGCCGCCGACGAAGCCGGAGCCGCCGAACACCGTGACCAGACCTTGCATAATCAACCTCGTCCTAAACTCGTGAGCCGGGGGATAGACGACCCCGAGGCCAATCGCAACGAAATGCGCAACTAAGCGATTGACGTGGTCAGAACCTTTGCATAAACGTCCCGGCCTCGCGGCGATCCACGGATCGCCCCGCAGGCCCAGGTGGCGGAATTGGTAGACGCGCTGGCTTCAGGTGCCAGTGATCGAAAGGTCGTGGAGGTTCGAGTCCTCTCCTGGGCACCACCCCCTACCAACCTTCGTAAGAAGGTCGGGGTGGCGCCGAAGCTTCAAGGCTTTGAAGCTCCGAAGCGAAAGCTTCCAAAAGCATCAGCATAAAATCGTCCAGGCCCCTTCGGGGGCCTAGCGATGGTTGTGACCAGCGGATAGATATCCTGTTCATCCGGCCTATAGTGTCGGCGCCCCATATTAGGCGTGTCGGGAATTCGGACGTCCGTGCGACGAGACCGAGGCGCGGAGACGAAGAGACTTGGCCAACTTTCTGCATGAAGGCGACCTTCCGGACGGCGCTTTCGCCGGCGCCACCGCGGTCGCCATCGATTCCGAGACCATGGGCCTGCGCCTGGGCCGCGATCCGCTCTGCGTGGTTCAGCTGTCGTCGGGCGACGGCGACGCCCACGTGGTGCGCCTGGACCGCTCGACCTACGACGCTCCCAACCTCAAGCGCCTGCTGACCGATCCGGCCGTGGTGAAGCTTTTCCACTTCGGCCGCTTCGATATCGCCATGTTCCTGTTGCACTTGGGCGTCATGACCGCCCCCGTGTACTGCACCAAGATCGCCAGCAAGCTGGCCCGCACCTATACCGACCGCCACGGCCTCAAGGACGTGACGCGCGAACTGGTCGGGGTCGAGCTGTCCAAGGTCCAGCAGAGCTCGGACTGGGGCAACGCGACCCTGACGCCCGAACAGGTCGCCTATGCGGCCTCCGACGTGCTGCATCTCCACGCCCTGCGCGAACGCCTGAACGCCATGCTGGTCCGCGAAGGCCGCATGGCGCTGGCCGAGGCCGCCTTCGACTATCTTCCCCACCGCGCGGCCCTCGACCTGGCCGGCTGGGAAGACGTCGACATCTTCGCGCACAGCTGAGGCGAGGGGCATGACCACCCTCGAGGCCGACCGGGCGGGATACAGACGGGACTTGCGCCGTTGGCGCCGCCGTTCGCGTCGGGTTCAGGTGGCGCGCGTGGCTCTGCCGGTCGCGATGGTCGCCCTGCTGGCGACGGTCGGCGGCCAGGTGGCCTGGCGCTCGTTCACCGCCGGCGACCGGCGGCCGGCCGAGAGCAAGGCCCAGATCCGGATGGTCACGCCCCGCTTCTATGGCCAGTCCGGCGACGGGCGGCCCTACATCATCACCGCGCGCTCGGCCGTGCGTGACGAAACCGATCTGAAGCGGGTGTTCCTCGACGCCCCGACCCTGACCCTGGGCGTGGGCAGCCCCGCCCCGACGCGCTCGACCGCCGATCGCGGCGTCTATCGCGAAGACACCCTGAAACTTCAGCTGTACGGCAATGTCCGCATGGACGACGGGGCCGGCTACCGCTTCGCTTCGGACGAGGCGCTGGTCGACACTCGCAACGGCGACACCACCGGCGAAACCGTGCTGCAAGGCGAAGGTCCAACTGGACAGGTGCAATCCAACGCCTACTCCGTATATGACAAGGGCGACCGCATCATCTTCCGGAACGGCGTCAAGACACGAATCGATCGGAAGACGGGTCAAGCGGTCCCGGAACAAGGCCCAGAAGCAAGTCCAGCACCCGGGACGGCTCCGGAATAGACATGAGGACGTGGTTGATGAATCGATGGATGGCGCCGACGGCGATCGCCTTCAGCCTGTTGAGCGGCCCGGCTCTGCTGGGCGGCGGGGCTATGGCTCAGACACCGGCCGGCGGCAACAACTCCAGCGCGCCGGTGGACATCTCCGCCGACGAGCAGGAGGTCATCAACAGCCAGTGCAAGACCATCTTCCGCGGCGCGGTCGAGGTTCTGCAGGACAAGGCCCGCATGCGGGCGGCGACCATGACCGTCTACAATCGCCGCAAGACGCCCGGTAAGACGAGCTCGCCCACCGGCAACGCCGACTGCGGCGACGTCGATCGGGTCGAGGCCGACGGCAACGTGTTCTACGTGACCCCGGAACAGACCGTGCGCGGCGACCACGCCGTCTACGACTACGGCACCGACACCATCGTGGTGACCGGCGACGTGGTGGCCGTCCAGGGCCAGGACGTGGCGCGCGGCGATCGCATGACGATCAAGACCAAGACCAACGACGTGAAGATGGAATCCAACGCCACGGGTCGCGGCAAGACGCGTGTGCGGGCGGTGCTCTATCCCGACCAGAACAAAGACAAGAAGCCCGCCGGCAAACCGTAGGATCTCATGGCGTTTTCGATGCAACCCCTGGGCGTCAACGACGCGGCCTCCGACGGCCTGTTTGTCGACGCCATCGGCAAGTCGTTCGGCGACCGCCCGGTCGTCAAGAGCGTCTCCCTGCGCCTCAAGCGCGGCGAGGTCGCGGGCCTTCTGGGCCCCAACGGCGCCGGCAAGACCACCTGCTTCTACATGATCACCGGCCTGGTCGCCGCCGACTACGGCTCGATCTATCTGGACGGCGAGGACATCACCAGCCAGCCGATGTTCCAGCGCGCCCGCATGGGCGTGGGCTATCTGCCGCAGGAAGCCTCGATCTTCCGGGGCATGACGGTCGAGCAGAACGTCATGGCCGTGGTCGAGATGCGCCAGAAGGACCAGCGCCGGGCGCGCGAGCACGTGACCCAGATCCTGGAAGAGCTGCGGATCACCCACATCCGCAAGTCGCCGGCCGTCGCCCTGTCGGGCGGTGAGCGGCGCCGGGTGGAAATCGCCCGCGCCCTGGCCAGCGAGCCCTCGTTCATGCTGCTGGACGAACCGTTCGCCGGCATCGATCCGCTGGCGATTTCCGACATCCGTGAAGTGGTCAGCTATCTGAAGAACCGCGGCATCGGCATCCTGATCACCGACCACAACGTCCGCGAGACGCTGCAGATGGTCGATCGCGCCTCGATCATCCACGCCGGCGAGGTGCTGTTCGAGGGTTCGCCGCAGGAGATCGTCGACAACCCCGAAGTCCGCCGCGTCTATCTCGGCGACAGCTTCGACGAGCGCTAGGTCCCTCTCCTCACCCGCATCGCGGGGGAGGAGAACTGGTTCGAGCACTCCGGGCGTCGAAATTTCGAGGCCCGGCCAACCGCACTCGGCAAAATTCAACGGCCCGCGTGTCTCGAAGACGAGCGCGCGGGCCGTTTTTCGTTTAGGCTCGCTGCGACGAAAGTCAGCCTTTTCAGGGACTTTCCCGGTCACGAGCAGAAAAACAGCGGTCTCGTCGGGCGGAGTGTCGCAGTGGCCCGCTTTTTGCTGGCGTTGGCGCCCCGTTAACCAAACTGGCCTTTCAATGGGGATCAACAGGTTCGTTGATTTGCCCAGGAGGGCGTATTGGCTCTCGGCCACAGATTGGAGCTTCGGCAAGGCCAGGGCCTTGTCATCACGCCGCAGCTTCAGCAGGCGATCAAGCTCCTGCAGCTTTCGAACCTCGAACTCGACGCCTTCGTCGAGGCCGAGCTCGAGCGTAATCCCCTGCTCGCGCGCGACGACGGTCCGGTCGAGGCCGAGCGCGCGCCCGAAGAGGCCGAGCGCCCCACCGAGAACCTGGGCCTGGACTCGGTGTCCGACAGCGCCGCCAGCAGCCAGATGGACGCCACGCCCGACGACGTCTCGCCCGGCGAGCGCGCCACCGGCGACGGGGCCGAACCCGGCGCCGAGCAGGCCGGCGGCCAGATCGACTGGTCGCGCACCGGCGGCGGCGGCAGTTTCGAGAGCGACGACAATTACGAGGGCGCCCTGTCGCGCCCGCCGACCCTGGTCGAGCACCTGACCGAGCAGCTGTCCGTGGCCGGCCTCTCGCCCGCCCAGAACGCGGTGGCCGGGGTGCTGATCGACTCGGTCGACGAGACCGGCTACCTGCGCGCCGACGTCGCCGAGGTGGCCGAGCGCCTGGGCTGCGCCCTGGACTTCGTGGAAAGCGTGCTGACCGTCCTGCAGGGCTTCGAGCCGGCCGGCGTCATGGCCCGCGACGTGCGCGAGTGCCTGGCCCTGCAGCTGAAGGACGTCAACCGCTACGACCCCTGCATGGCCGCCCTGCTCGACAACCTCGACCTGCTGGCCCGCCGCGACATGGCCGCCCTGCGCAAGGTCTGCGGCGTCGACGACGAGGACCTGCGCGAGATGGTCGCCGAGATCCGCGCCCTGACCCCTCGCCCCGGCGCGGCCTTCCACAGCGACCCGCCCCAGACCCTGGTGCCCGACGTCCACGTGCGCGAGACGCCCGGCGGCCTGTGGCACGTGGAGCTGAACACCGACACCCTGCCCAAGGTGCTGGTCGACCAGCGCTATCACGCCCGGGTCAGCAAGGGCGCGCGGACCGACCAGGAGAAGACCTTCGTCTCCGACAGCTTCGCCACCGCCAACTGGCTGGTCAAAAGCCTCGACCAGCGGGCCAAGACCATCCTGAAGGTCTCCAGCGAGATCGTCCGCCAGCAGGACGGCTTCCTGGCCTACGGCGTCGAGCACCTGCGGCCGCTGAACCTGAAGACCGTCGCCGACGCCATCGGCATGCACGAGAGCACCGTCAGCCGGGTCACCTCCAACAAGTACATCGCCACCCCGCGCGGCGTGTTCGAGCTGAAGTACTTCTTCACCTCGGCGATCCAGGCCACCGAGGGCGGCGAGGCCCACTCGGCCGCCAGCGTCCGTCACAAGATCAAGGGCCTGGTCGAGGCCGAGCGCACCGAGGCCGACGTCCATTCCGACGACGCCATCGTCGAGATCCTCAAGGAAGCCGGCGTCGACATCGCCCGCCGCACGGTGGCTAAATACCGTGAAGCGCTGCGAATTCCGTCCTCGGTCGAACGCCGGCGCTTGATCAAGGAAACTGCCTGACCGCATGGTGCGAACGGCGGCGCTCCGCGTTTGATAAGCGCGGCTGAAGGCGAAGCATGACCACCGAGAGTTTGTCCGACGTCATCGAGGGTTTCGGCGAGGACACGCGTCCCGTCCTGACCGTCGGCCAGATGCTGGAGCAGTTCGACAGCCGCGCCTTCGGGGCCATGCTGCTGGTGTTCGGCCTGCTGAACTGCCTGCCCCTGCCCCCGGGCTCGTCAACGATCCTCAGCCTGCCGATCTTGTTGCTGGCCCCGCAGATCGCCTGGGGTTCCGACATCCCGTGGCTGCCGCGCAAGCTGATCCACCATCCGCTGAAGCGCGACGACCTGCGCGGATTGTTCCGTAAGCTGACGCCGGTCGTCCGGCGGATGGAGCTGGTCACCCGTCCCCGGTTGGAAATCCTGTTCGGCCCGGTCGGCGAGCGTCTGATCGGCGTGGTCTGCACCCTGCTGGCCCTGGTGCTGGTTCTGCCGATCCCGCTGGGCAACCTGGCGCCGGGCGCGACGGTGGCCGTCCTGGCTCTGGCCCTGCTGCAGCGCGACGGCCTTCTGGTGCTGCTCGGCTACCTGATGGCCGCGATCAGCGTCGGCCTGCTGGTGGTCAGCGCCGGGGTCGTGGCGGCCGCGGTCGAGCGGCTCCTGCATATGATTCCGGGGCTGTTTTAAGTCGCTTTTGCGACGCTTGACACCAGACCGAACCGGGCGCGTTGATAGGCCATGCAAGTCCAAATCTCCGGCAAGCATGTCGACGTTGGCGAGGCTCTGCGAGCGCGAGTCTCCGACGAAATCACCCTGAGCATCGGCAAGTATTTCGACCGCGGCGGTGACGCCGATGTCGTGATCAGCAAGGAGGGCTTCGCCTTCCGTGTCGATTGTTCGGTCAAGCTGGCTTCGGGTCAGCAACTGATCAGCCACGGGTCGGGAGGAGACGCGCACGCGGCCTTCGACGCGGCCCTGGCCAAGATCGAGACGAGGGTCCGACGCTATAAGCGACGATTGAAGAGCCACTCGATCGCCGCCTCCGCCAAACAGGCCGAAAACGCGGCGATGTACGTGCTGCGCGCCCCGGAAGGCGACGAGACGGACGACGACGACTGGAGCACCGAGGATGACCATCCCGCCGGCGCGCCGGCCGGCATGATCATCGCCGAAGCCCAGGCCTCGCTGAAGATCATGACTGTTTCCATGGCGGTCATGGAACTGGACTTGACCGAGTCCCAGGCAATCGTGTTTAGGAACGCCGCCCACGACGGTTTGTCGGTGGTCTACAGGCGGCCTGACGGAAATATCGGCTGGATCGACCCCGAACGCACCAAGTCGCTGAACGGGCACGCACCAGCCGCAAGCTAGATCGAACCTCGGATCGGTCGGCGCGTTTCGGTGGGCCCCACCTCAAGGCTTCTTGGGGGCGACGAAACGCGACGACCGACTGCGAGCGAGTTTCCACCATGACCATCGGCGATCTACTGGAGCCCGGCGCGGTCACCCTGCGTGTCAGCGCCTCCAACAAGCGTCAGGTTCTCGGCGTGATCGCCGATGTCGCCGCCCGCGTGTTCGGCGTCAACGCCGAAGAGGCGCTCGAGGGCCTGGTGGAACGCGAGAACGCGGGCTCGACCGGCGTCGGTCAAGGCGTGGCCGTCCCGCACGCGCGCCTGCCCGGCCTTGACCGCGTCCGGGCGGTGTTCATGCGCCTGGAGACCCCGGTGGCGTTCGGGGCGGTGGACGACAAGCCCGTCGATCTGCTGGTGGCGCTGTTCGCGCCCAAGGACGCCGATTCCAGCCACCTGCGGGCCCTGGCCCGCGTCTCGCGGCTGATGCGCCAGCCCGAGGTGCGCGAGCAGCTGCGCAAGGCCCGCTCGGCCGACGCCGCCCACGTGATGCTGACCCAGATCCACGAGAGCAAGCCGACGGCGGCCTGAGGGTTCATCCTCACAATACAACCCCCGTCATCCCGGGCCATGTGCCCGGGCCCCCTCTATATCCGCCGCAAGGGCGGGAGGGTGGCGCGCCAGCGCGCCATTTCACGTCACCGCCTGCTGAGCCAGGGGTCCCGGGCACAAGGCCCGGGATGACGAACTGAAAGTGAAGTTATCAAACCCGCTTCATCCCGATGATCTTCACCGGCGGGTTCAGCATCTGGCCCTTCATGACCGGATAGGGCGCCGGGCCGTCGGCCTTGAGGGCCAGGATCTTCTTGACGATGTCCAGGCCCTGGACCACGCCGCCGAAGGCCGCGAAGCCCTGGTTGTCGCCGGCCGCGCCCGGATGGGCGTCCAGATGGGGCAGGGGGCTGGCGCAGATGAAGAAGTCGCAGGTGGCGGTGCCGGGGGCGGTGCGGGCCATCGAGATCGTGCCGGCCCGGTGCTTGATCCCGGTCGTCCGGGTGCTCTCGTGGGCGATGGGCGCGTAGCGRCGGGCGCGGACGGGCGGGCCGCCCTGGATCGAGCCCGCGCCCTTGACGCCCTTGGTCTTGGAGGCGCGGTAGAAGGTCCCGCCGTCGTACTTGTGGGCGTCGACATAGCGTAGGAAATTAGCCGAGGTGATCGGCGCCTTGCCGTCCTCCAGCTCGACGACGATCGTGCCGTGATCGGTCTGGATCGCCACGCGAGTCTTGGACGGCGCGGCCCAGGCGGGACCCGCCACCAGCAGTCCGGCCAGGCCCAGCAGCCCCCGGCGCCCGATGCTCGCATCGCTCATTCGTCTTCCTCGCCCTGTCGAAGCTCACGACTGCTTAGCGCGCCTGGAGGGGGCGCGTCGACAGGGAGACGGCGCCCCGCACTCTTGTGCCGGCCAAGGCGTGGTAGTCACAGGATCGCGGCTGGGCGTTTATGGACGCCGGCGATCGGGGACAGTTTCGATGATCAGGACGCTTTTGGTCGCCGCGGGCGTCGCGCTTGCGCTGGGCGCGCCCGCCGTCGCTCAAGACCTGCAGACCGAGCCGCTGGCGGAAGGCCGTCCGTGCGCCTCCGCCGATGTCGTGGGCCTGTGGGAAAGCCGCGTCGTCACGGGGAACGCGACGACGGAAGCGCTCTCCCACCTGATCTCGCTCGACTACATGCGTTTCTCGCCCGACGGGACGATGATGTATTACGGCGCGGACAGGCCTGAATCCAATGTCCGAAAGATTCAGAAGACGCTCGACCAATACGACGCCATCGACGGCGTGACGTACCGGTCCGAGATCCTGTCTCCGGGTCTGCTGATCCTCACCCGAAACGGTCGGCCCTTCCAGGGTTTCACCTGCACGAGCGTGGAGGCGGATCGGGGAGAGCCGACAATGATCCTGACCCAGTTGAAGGGAATGGCGCCCCTGCGACGTCTGCAGCGCCGGCTGGACTAAGGCCCAGGCCGACCGGAGACCATGCCGCCGGCCGGCCTTCCAGTGATCGTCCTAGTGCACCGAAACCGGCGCCAGTTCGTGGGCGAGGGCGGCGGCGACCGCCGCGTCCTTGTCGGTCAACACCGCCAGGCGCGCGCCGTCGGCGCGAAACACGGCGTAGAGCGTCTGGTCGGGCGAAAGGTCGACCTCGTCGGTCACGCCGACCGGCACGTCGGCCATGATCTCGGCCGCCTTGATCGGGCGAACATAGACCAGGTCGGGCGCGCCCAGGGCCGCGAAAGCCTCGGCGGAGAAGAACGGGGTAGCGGGATCAGGTGTCATAAGACCACCTCCTTGGGGAAGGGAACGCCCCGTGGCGCGTCTCGGTTCAGAGCGCGGCCAAAGGGACTGTCGTCGGGTCGTGAAAAACTCAGCCGATCGACCGGATCGGGATGCGGCGAACCAGCCGCTCGGGCTCCGGACGGGCCAGGTCCACATGCAGCAGGCCGTGTTCCAGCGTGGCGGCCGTGACCTCCATGCCGTCGGCCAGGACGAAGGTCCGCAGGAAGCCCCGGGCCGCGATGCCGCGGTGCAGATAGGCCTTGTCGGCCTCGGACTTGCCCTCGGACTCGCGCCGCCCGGCCACCACCAGCTGGCCGCCTTCGACGGTCACCTGAAGTTGGTCCGGCGAGAATCCGGCCACCGCCAGGGTGATGCGCACCCCGCCGTCGTCCGACTGCTCGACATTGTAGGGCGGATAGCTTTCGGCGGCGGCCTTGGCCGCGCGCTCGATCAGGTCTCGTGTGTGCTCGAAGCCCAGCAGGAAGGGGCTGTCGAACAGGATCGTCCGGGTCATCGCGAAGTCCTCGCTCAAGCGACTTCGTGCGTCAGCCACGACCCGGGATCGGCATCGCGCCTGACGACGTGACAATTAGGTGGCGATGCGCGGGGGTGGGTGCAAGATGTGAGAGATCCGCCCCGCACCTTTCAGCCGTCATCC
Organism: Caulobacter sp. P1_B12_2; assembly: GCF_056406675.1. Classification (NCBI taxonomy): domain Bacteria; kingdom Pseudomonadati; phylum Pseudomonadota; class Alphaproteobacteria; order Caulobacterales; family Caulobacteraceae; genus Caulobacter; species Caulobacter sp. P1_B12_2. The sequence continues at coordinate 10,776 of NZ_JBFTZS010000123.1, forward strand.
CGGGCCTTGCGCCCGGGACCCCTCTATCCGCCGCAGGTGCGGGAGGGTGGCGCGCCGTCGCGCCAGTTCACTTCACCGTCAGCTGAGCCAGGGGTCC
>NZ_JBFTZS010000124.1:0-10859 GCF_056406675.1 Caulobacter sp. P1_B12_2
GTGTCGGTCTCGCTGCCGGGGGCCTTGATCCTGTCGCTGACCGGCGGCTTCCTGTTCGGGCCGATCGGCGGCGGGGCGGCGGCGGTGACCGGCGCGACCGGCGGTTCGACCGTGGTCTACCTGGTCTGCCGAACGGCCTTCGGCGACTTCCTGCGCAAGAAGCCTGGCGCCCTGCTGGCGCGGGTCGAGGAGGGCTTCAAGGCCGACGCCTTCTCCTATTTGCTGACCCTGCGCCTGATCCCGGCCTTCCCGCTGCTGCTGGTCAATGTGGCCTCGGGCCTGATGAACATTCCGGTGCGCACCTACCTGCTGGCCTCGTTCCTGGGAATGATCCCCAGCTCGTTCGTCTATGCCGGCATCGGCGCGGGCCTGGGCCATATCTTCGCCAGCGGCGAGCCGGTGACGATGCACACCCTGTTCTCGCCGCGCATCTATCTGCCTATTGCGGCGATGGGCGCCCTGGCGTTGCTGCCGCCGCTGTGGCGCTTTTGGCGTAACCGGCGCGTTGCCGAAGCCCCAGACGTGAAGTAACCCAGACGAATGGCCGAGCCGGTCGCACCGTCAGTTCCCGAACTTCCCAAGCCAGGGCGTCGCTTCCCATGGCCTGGAGGGCTGTCGGCGCGCCTGCTGCTGCTGACCGCCCTGTTCGTGGCCATCGCCGGCGCCCTGATCCTGCCGCCCGCCCTGGCCGACTTCGAGAAGCAGTGGCTGYTGGACCGCGTGCGGGCCRCCGAACTGGCCTCGACCATCGCCGACGCCGACCCCGAGCGGCGGGTGACCGACAAGGTCTCCCAGCAGTTGCTCGACCAGGCCGGCGTGGTGATCGTGGCCCTGGAGGTCGACGGCGCCCGTCGCCTGGTCCTGCCGACCGAGCCGCGCCGCCTGAACATCAAGCCGCCCTATCTGGTCGACCTGCGTCGGCAGAACTCCGGCTCCTGGCTGGCCGCCCCGTTCTTCACCCTGAAGAGCGCGCCGGGCAGCATGGTGCGGGTGATGGCCGAGCCGCGCTTCCGCCAGGAGGCCGAGTTCGTCGAGATCGTGCTGCCCGACGCCCCGCTGAAGGCCCAGTTGGTCGAGCAGGTGGGGCGCCTGGCCGGGGTGACGCTGTTCGTGGCGGGCCTGGCCGGCGGGCTGATCTATCTGGCGCTGAACTTCCTGCTGGTGCGGCCCATGCAGCGCATCACCCAGGCCATGGAGCGGTTCCGCGCCGACCCCGAGGATCCCGCCGCCCGCGTGGTGGTCTCGCGTCGCCGCGACGAAATCGGCCGCGCCGAGCGCGAGCTCGACATGATGCAGACCGACCTGATCACCGCCCTGCAGGCCAAGGCCCGCCTGGCGGCCTTGGGCGAAGCGGTGGCCAAGATCAATCATGACCTGCGCAACATGCTGACCAGCGCCCAGATGGCCTCGGACCGCCTGGCCGCCCTGGGCGATCCCAAGGTGGCCCAAGCGCTTCCACGCCTGGAACGGGCTTTGGACCGCGCCATCACCCTGGCCACCGACGTCATGGCCTATGGCAAGTCCAAGGAGCCGGCTCCGGCCCTGCGCACCACGGCGCTGCGTGCGGCGCTGGACATGGCCGCCGAGGACGCCGGCCTGCTGCCATCCGGCGTGGCCCTGGAGACCGTGATCGACGGCCGCGAACAGGTGGTCGCCGATCCCGACCAGCTGCACCGCATTCTCACCAACCTGCTGCGCAACGCCCGCGAGGCCATCGAGGGCGCGCCCGACCGGGGCGGCAAGGGCAAGGTGTTCGTCGAACTGCGCCGCGCCGAGGGCATGAGCATTTTGCGCCTGTCTGACGACGGTCCCGGCGTGCCGGAGAAGGCGCGCAACAACCTCTTCCAACCGTTCGTGGGCTCGGTGCGGCGCGGCGGCACAGGCCTGGGCCTGGCTATCGCCCGCGAGCTGGCCCAGGGCCACGGCGGCGATCTGGCCCTGGTCGAGACGGGGCCGGGCGGTTCGGTGTTCGACCTGACCCTGGCGGGCGTTCCCGAGCCTCTGCCGGAAACGCCGCCCGAGCCGATGAAGCCCAAGGCGAAGTCCAAGCCGTAAGGGGCTAGAGCCCCTTCGCGACCCCCTCACGCCGGGGATCGGCCCCGCCTTCCAGCACGCCGCCCGGCCGCACAATCACGCCGTGCAGGCCCGAGGTCTCGTTCTGACCGGTCTTGATCGCGACGCCGCGCGCCTGCAGCGCGGCGGTCATCTGCGGTCCGAACTTCTCGACGTCGGCCGAGAACATGTCGCCGCGCGCCACCAGGTTGGGCAGGTTGATCGCCTGCTGCATGGTCAGGCCCCAGTCGAACACGCCGACCATTGCCTTCAGATTGTACGACAGGATCGCCGAGCCGCCTGGCGAGCCCACGGCCGCCAGGAACTTGCCGTCCTTGTCCAGCACCACGATCGGCACCATCGACGAGCGCGGCCGCTTGCCGCCGGCCACGGCGTTGGCCCCCGGCGCGCCGTCGCCGTCGCGCGGGTCGAAGTTGAAGTCGGTCAGCTGGTTGTTGAGGAAGAAACCGCCCACCATCCGGCCCGAGCCGAACACGCTCTCGACCGTGGTGGTCATCGACACCACGTTGCCCATCGGATCGACGATGACCATGTGGGTCGTGCCGTGCGGCTCCTGGGTGCTGTCGGGACCGACAACAGGCGCGCCCTTGGGCTGGCCGAAGGTCGGGGCCGGTCCGGCGGTCTCGCCGATCAGCTTGGCGCGCTGGGCCACATAGGCCGGGTTTAGCAAGCCCTCGACCGGCACCTTCACGAACGACGGATCCCCGATATAGCGGTCGCGGTCGGCGTACATGACGCGCTCGGCCTCGGCCAGCAGCGTCCAGGCCACGGGGTCGGTCGGTCCGCGCTGGGCGATGTCGGTATGCTCCAGCATCTGCAGCGCCTGGATCACCGACACGCCGCTCGACGACGGATTGGGCGTGCAGACCGTGTAGACCTTCCATGGCCGGCACAGGGCGTCGGCAGAGCGCGGCTTGTAGGCCTTCAGGTCGGCCAGGGTCATGCTGGAGGCCAGCTCGCCCTGGTGCAGGCGCTCAACGATCTTCTGGGCCAACGGGCCTTCGTAGAGGGCGCTGGAGCCCTTGGCGGCCAGGGCGCGCAGGGTGGCGGCGTAGGCCGGGTTCTTCAGGGTGTCGCCGGCCTGGTAGCGCTGGCCGTTCGGCTTGGTGAAATAGGCGACGGCGTCCGGCGCCTGGCCCTGCGGAATGCGCGTGCTGTTGATCATGCCGGCCAGGCGCGGGCTGACCGTGAAACCGCCGTCGGCCAGGCCCTCGGCGTCCTTGAACAGCGTGCTCCAAGCGGCCTTGCCGTGTTCCTTCTGCGCTTGAGCCAGCATGCCGACAGCCCCCGGTACGCCGGTCGAACGGCCCGACAACACGGCGGTCACGAAGTTCAGCGGCTTGCCGTCGGGGCCCAGGAACAGCTGAGGCGTCGCGGCCTGGGGGGCCTTCTCGCGGCCGTCATAGGCGGTCACCTTGCCGGTCTTGGCGTCGTAGAACACCATGAACGCGCCGCCGCCCAGGCCCGAGCTCTGCGGCTCGACCAGGCCCAGCACCGCCTGCACCGCCACCGCCGCGTCCGCCGCCGTGCCGCCGTCGCGCAGCACCCGCAGGCCCGCCTCCACCGCCAGGGGATTGGCCGCCGCCACCATGCCGCTGGGCTTGTAGGTCGGGGCGGGAGCCGAGGCGGCCGTCGGCGGCGGAGCCGCCTGCGCCGAAAGCGGCGCGCACGCGCCGAGCAGGGTGACGAGCAGGGGAGCAATCAGACGCATGGCGAACTTTCGACAAAGGCCTCGGACGTGAACGGCGATCGCGCGATCGCGATCCACGCGCGGCCAAGGTCGTCCCCCTTCTCAAAAGGGGAGCGGAGCCGTGCGGGTCAAGGCCCGCAAGCCCTTCTCCACAAACTTCGCGCGTTCTGCATCAAAAGCCGCTTGCGCCCCCGGATCGGACGGGCTATCTCCCCCGCCTCGCCGAAAGGCAATGCGCGCCCGTAGCTCAGCTGGATAGAGCATCAGACTACGAATCTGAGGGTCGGACGTTCGAATCGTTCCGGGCGCGCCATTTTCTCCTCACTCACTTGAGCCTAGCGGGGCCGGGTGTGGGAGGCGAGAAATCACAATATTCCGGGTCGATCCCCGCGCCGCCTCGCGTGCGGTCCGGATCAGTTGATCCAGCCGCCGTCGATGATGTGGATCTGGCCGGTGGTGAAGGCCGCCTCGTCGCTGGCCAGGTACAGGGCCAGTTGCGCCAGCTCCTCGGGCTTGCCCAGGCGGCCCATCGGCTGGCGGGCGGTGAAGGCTTGCCTGGCGGCTTCGTAGTCGCCGGTGTCGGCCAGGCGCCGGTTCAGCGAAGGGGTTTCCACCGTGCCCGGGCAGATGGCGTTGCAGCGCACCCCCTGGCCCACGAAGTCGGCGGCAACGGCCTTGGTCAGGCCGATCACCGCGGCCTTGGTGGCGCCGTAGGCGAAGCGACCGGCCACGCCCTTGATGGAGCTGGCCACCGACGACATGTTGACGATCGAGCCGCCGCCATTGGCCAGCATGGCCGGCAGGAAGGCCCGGATCGTCCGATACATGGCGTTGACGTTCAGGTCGTTGGAGAACGCCCAGGCCGCCTCGTCGCAGTCGAGGATCGTGCCGGAATGCACGAAGCCGGCGCAGTTGAAGAGCACGTCGACCGGGCCCAGCTCGGCGGCCAGGTCGAGGATGGCCTGAGGATCCAGCACGTCCAGGCGGCGGGTCTCGCAGCCGGTCAGCTGGGTCAGCAGGGCCTCGTTGACGTCGGTGGCGATCACCCGCGCGCCTTCGCGGGCGAACAGCTCGGCGCTGGCCTTGCCGATGCCCTGGGCCGCGGCGGTAACGATGGCGGTCTTGCCCGATAGTCTTCCCATGATCTGACGTTCTCTAGCTGGCCCGCCGAAGCGGGAGGCAGGCCGGACCGATCGGGTCGAAGGCCTTGTAGGTGAGGATGAATTCCTGGTGGCCCAGCGCTTCGGACACGGTGCGCTGGCCGTTGGCGACGGCCAGGACCAGGTCGTGGATCTCGGCGCCGACCTCGTCGAGCGTGCCGCGTCCCTCCATGATCCGCCCGGCGTCGACGTCCATGTCGCCCGTCAGCTTGCGATAGGTCTCGGGGTTGGCGCAGATCTTGATCACCGGCGAGATGGCCGAGCCGACGACCGAGCCTCGTCCGGTGGTGAACAGGGTGACGTGCGCCCCGCAGGCGATCAGCTCGACGATCTCGGCGTTGTCGGAAATGTTGGGAAAGCCGAAGCGCACCTCGCCGTCAGGCACCACGTCCAGCAGGTATAGCCCGCCGCTGGGCGGCTGGTCGCCGGGCTTGAGGACGCCCACGATGGGCGCCGATCCGGACTTCGAATAGGCCCCCATCGACTTTTCTTCCTGGGTGGTCAGCCCGCCCTCGGCGTTGCCCGGCGCGAAGCTGCCGTAGCCCATCACGGTGTAATAGGCCTCGGCCTTGCGGACGCTGGCCTCCAGCACGGCGCCCAGTTCGGGCGTGATGGCGCGGCTGGCCATGATGGCCTCGCAGCCGACCAGTTCGCCGGTTTCCTCGAAGATGCACGCGGCGCCCTGCGCGCCCAGGCGGTCAAAGGCCCGGCCCACGGCGGGATTGGCCGTGATGCCGCTGGTGCCGTCCGACCCGCCGCAGATCGTGCCGATCACCAGTTCGGAGACGTCCATCGGCGCCACGGGCGTCTGACCGGCGATCGCCTTGAGGCGGGCGACGGCCTCCAGTCCCTTGGCGATGGTCGAGGCGGTGCCGCCGTTCTCCTGGATCACCAGGGTCTCGACCGGGCGGCCGCTGGCCTCGATCGTCGCGCGCAGCCGTTCGCGGTTGAAGCTTTCACAGCCCAGCGAGATCAACAGCACGCCGCCGATGTTGGGGTGGGTCCCCAGGGCCTCCATGACCTTCAGGGCGTAGGCGTTGGGATAGCAGCCGGGGAAGCCGATCAGGTGGACGTCCAGGTCGTCGCTGCGCGTGACCACGGCGCGCGCCACGTGGTGGGCGCACTCCACCAGATAGGCGACGGCGATCACGTTACGCACGCCCTTGCGGCCGTCCTGGCGCAGATAGCCCCGCAGGGGAGCGGTCATCAGCCTTGCCCTCCATCGCCCGTCGCCTGCCGGGTGTGGCTGGCGATGTAGTCGCTCTTCATGTTGTGCAGGTGGACGTGCTCGCCGGCGACGGCGGGGGCGGTCATCGAGCCGATCGGCGCGCCGTATTTCAGGACCTTGTCGCCGGCCGCAAGGGCGCGGCGGGCGACCTTGTGGCCGACCCCGACATCGGCGGCGGCGGTCACCGGCAGGCCGTCGACGGTCAGGGCGTCGCCCGTGCGGATCGCCGCGCTGAGCACCAGCACGTTGTCGTCGGGGTGAAGCAGGATGAGGCTCATCGGACCGCGCCGGTCTCGGCGAAGGCGCGAGGCGTCGGCGCCTGGGGATGCAGCAGGCCTTCGCCGCGCAGGTCGTCCCAAAGCGCGTCGGGGATCGCGTGCGCGGCCCAGGAGCACGCCTGGCGGACCTGGGCGGGGTTCGACAGGCCGGGGATGACGCTGACCACCTGCGGATGGGCCAGCGGAAATTGCAGGGCGGCCGCGGCCAGCGGCGTGGCGTGCGCCAGGCACACGGCCTCCAGACGCCGCACGCGGTCGAGAACCTCGGGCGGGGCCGGGGCGTAATTGTAGTGGGCGCCGAGGCCGACCCCTTCCACCAGCACGCCCGAATTGAACGGGCCGCCGACGATGATCGACACGCCGCGCTCGGCGCAGCGGGGCAGGAAGCGATCCAGCGCCGTCTGCTCCAGAAGCGTGTAGCGGCCGGCCAGCAGGAAGACGTCGAAGTCGGCTTCGTCCAGCGCCGCGTCGCAGATCTCCCACTCGTTGACGCCCAGGCCGATGGCGCCGACCGCGCCGCCGTCGCGCAGGGCCCGCATGGCCTTGTAGCCGCCGTCGAAGAATTCGCGGCGGCGCATCGCGTCGTCCGCGCCGTGCGTGCGGCCGCCCAGGTCATGGGCCAGCAGCACGTCGATGTGGTCGCGGCGCAGGCGCTCCAGGCTGGACTCGAAGGCCCGCATCACGCCGTCATAGCTGTAGTCGAACACCGGCTCGAAGGGGGCGGCCGCCACGAAGCCGTGCCGCTCGGCCAGCGGATCGACCTCGGGCGCGGGGCGAAGACGGCGGCCGACCTTGGTCGAGACCTTGGCCGAGGCGGGGAGGGCGGCGCCCAGCCGGGTCTCGCTGAGGCCAAAGCCGTAGTGCGGCGCGGTGTCGAAATAGGCGATCCCCTCGGCCAGGGCGGTTTCGATCGTCTCGCGCGCGGCCGCGTCGCTGACGGCGGCGTAGAGGTTGCCGATCCCGCCCGCGCCAAAGCCCAGGGATGGAAGCGCCAGGGTCACTGGAACTCGCCTCCCAGCGCGATGGAGACCTCGTCCGCCGCCGCCCGGATCGCGGCGATGGTGGCGGCGATCGGGATGGCGGTGGGGCTCTCGACATAGGGCGAAGTCAGGGCCGCGGCGACGCCGTCGGGACCGAGGATGGGCGCGGAGATGTCGAGCACGTGCCGCGTGACGTCGCTGAAGGCCTGGACGTGCTTGTCGATGCGCGCCTTGGCCGCCCTGTCCTCGAAGGCGTCCCAGGCTGCGGGCATGACGCCGACGGAGAGGCGCTTGCGCCATTCATCGCGAACGGGTTCCGGCTGGAAGGCGTAGAGCACCAGGCCCGAAGTCGCTTCGACGATGGCGCGGTGATAGCCGACCCGCACCGAGAACCCCTGGTTTCCGGGGGCCTCGATCCGCGCGACCACCACCATCTCGGCCGCGCTGGCCACGGCCAGGTGGCAGGACTGGCCGATGGTCTCGGACAGCCGGCGCATGATCGGCAGGGCGGCTTCCAGAACGCTCTTGGTGGGACCGCGGGCCATGCCGATCGAGAACAGCTTGTTGGTCAGCACCAGGCCGTCGCCGTCGGGGGCGCTGGCGACATAGCCGCGGCGCTCCAGCACCTGGACCATCCGGAAAAGCTCGCTCACCGAGCGGTCCAGGGCGCTGGCGATCTGCACCATGCCCATGGGTTCGCCCCGCGCGGCCAGCAGTTCGAGCACGTCCAGGCCCTTTTCCAGGGCGGGGGCGCGGTACTTGGATTGGGGATCGTCGAGGTCAGCCATGGGGCTGTATCCGATAGAATTGGCGGCAAGTCCCGCCGAACAGGGCCGCGAGGTCAGAGGGGTTGGTCAGGCCGCTCAGGATCCTGGCCAAGGCCAGCCAGCCCGCGTAGTCGCCGGCCAGATTTAGCACGGGCCAGTCGCTGCCCCACATCAGCCGCTCCGCGCCGAAGGCCGAGACGAGGTGACGGACATACGGCGCCAGGTCTTCGGGCGCCTGGCCGGGCGCGGCTTCGGTGAGAAGGCCCGACAGCTTGCAATGGACCTGAGGCCGGGCGGCCAGGGCGGTGATGGCGTCCGCCCAGGCCTGGAAGGCGCCCGAGGCGATCGGCGGCTTGGCGCCGTGATCGATCACGATCGGCAGGTCGGGCCGCCGACGCGCCAAGGTCAGCAGGTGGGGCAGGTGGCGTGCCTGGACCAGGGCGTCCAGCGACAGGCCATGGGCGACCATCGCATCGAGCGCGGGGTCCAGTTCGGGATCGGCGATCCGGGCGTCGTCCGCGAGATCCTGCAGCATCGGGCGAAGGCCGCGAAGCTTCGGGCGGCGGGCCAGGGCCGCGATCCGGTCCGCTGCGCTGGCCGACGCCAGATCGACCCATCCCACCACGGCCAGGACGAGCGGCTCGTGTTCGGCCAGGCGCAGCAGCCAGTCCGTATCGCGGTCGTCGGCCTGCGACTGGACCAGCACCGAGCCGGTCAGGCCCAAGGGGGCGGCGATCTCGCTCAGGTCGGCGGGCTCGAAGTCGCGGTGGATCGGCACGAGGTCCGGCGTCGGCCACGCGAAGCCATTTTGGCCGACCCGCCAGAAGTGCTGGTGGGCGTCGATCAGCACGTGACGATCGCCTTGATGACGCCCGCCTCCGGCTCCATCCAGCCCGGCAGGTTGCTGGGCAAGTCAGCCAGGGTCGAGGCGTGGGTGTTGAGCGCCCGGGTCGGCACCAGGCCCGCGCGGATCGCGGCGACGACGACGTCGAAGTCCTCGGGCGTGGCGTTGCGGCTGCCCAGCAGGGTGGTCTCGCGCTTGTGGAACTCCGGATCGGAGAAGGTGATGTCGGCGCCCACGACAGAGATCAGCACATAGCTGCCGCCGTGCCCGACATAAGCGAAGCCCGCCTCCATCGCCTTGGGATTGCCGGTGGCGTCGAACACCACGTCGAAGAAGTCGCCCTCGGTCAGGTCCGACAGGCGCTTTGCCATGTCGGGGCCCAGCTGGACGACGTGGTCGACGGCCAGGTGCTCGTGGCAGAATTCCAGACGGTCCAGCCGGCTGTCGAGCGCCGTCACCCTGCCGCCGCCCAGCTTGGCGAACAGCGCCGCGGCGATGCCGATGGGACCGGCGCCGACCACCAGGACCGACTGGCCGGGCGTGATCGCCGCGCGGCCCACGGCGTGCGCGCCGATCGCCAGGAACTCGACCATCGCCGCCTCGTCCAGGGTGACGCCGTCGGCCTTGCGGACGAAGCCCTCGGCGACCGCCAGGAACTCGACCATGCCGCCGTCGCGATGCACGCCCAGCACCTGGATGTTCATGCAGCAGTTCGGCTTGGCCTTCCGGCACGCCGCGCAGTCGCCGCACGACAGGTAGGGCATGACATAGACGGCCTCGCCCTGGACCAGCGTACTGCCCTCGGGCGCCTCGACGACCTCGCCGCTCAGCTCGTGTCCCATCACGCGCGGATAGGCCAGGTAGGGCTGGGTGCCGCGATAGATGTGCATGTCCGTACCGCAGACGCCGACGCGGCGCACGCGGATCAGAACCTCGTCGCGGGCCCGCGTCGGCACGGGGCGGCGCTCCATGACCAGTTGGCCGGGCGCGGCGCAGACCAGGGCGTTCATCATGATCAGTGGGCTCCGGCGGGGGCGGACTTGAGCGCCTGGCCGGCGGTGCGGACGGCGGTCAGGCCGAACAAGCCGACGATCGCGAAACAGGCGCAGGGGACCAGGACGGCGATGTTGATCGCGCTGGCGTCGGAGATCGCCCCCATCGCGGCGGTGAGCACCGCGCCGCCGATGATGCTCATCACCAGGAACGAGGATCCGGTCTTGGTCAGCGGACCCAGGTCCCGGATCGAGCTGGCGAAGATGGTCGGGAACATGATCGACATGAAGAAGCTGGTCGCCACCAGGGCGTATAGGCCGACCTTGCCGCCGACCACGACGGCGGTCAGGGTCAGCGCGACATTGATCGCGGCGAACAGGCCCATCAGCCGGGTGGGGCTGACACGGCTCATCGCCGCGGTGCCCAGGAAGCGCCCGGCCATGAAGCCGACCAGCGACCAGGACAGGTAGGCGGCGGCCGTCTTTTCGCCCATGCCGGGGACCTCGTGCTGGGCGTAGCGGATCATGAAGCTCCAGACGCAGACCTGGGCCCCCACGTAGAAGAACTGGGCCGCGACGCCGAACAGGAAGCGCGGCCGCGCCAGCAGCCCCCCGATCGCCTGGCGGGCCGTCAGAGCGGCGTCGGCCTCGTCCGGATCGGGGCGACCGGCCTGGTGCGGAAACCTGGTGACGGCCACCAGCGCGGCCCAGGCCAGGACGACGGCGGCGATGATCAGATAGGGCGTCTGGGTCAGGTGGGCCTCGGACGTCTGGAAGGCCTGGAGCTGGGCGGGGTTCATGGCGGCGAATTCGGCGGGCGTGGGCTCCACCCCCGACAGGATGAACT
>NZ_JBFTZS010000125.1:0-10718 GCF_056406675.1 Caulobacter sp. P1_B12_2
GCTTCTGCCTCAGCGCCAGCAGCAGGATCACGCCCAGCAGAGCGGCGATCACGGCCCGGGCGGAGGTGAGGAAGACGGGGTCGAAGCCGCCGACCGCGACGCGCGTGGCGGGCAGTGAGCCGCTGAAGATGATCACGCCGACAAGGCCGCTGCCCCATCCCTTCGATGTCTGTTCCATGGCCCCGTCCGATCAGAATGAGCCGCAGCCATAGCCGTCGCGACCTTGGCCAGGACAGCGACAGTCGGTACACTGGTGATCAAACTGTATGCCAATCGAAACCATACAGTTGGAGCGCGGCGCGATGAGCAGGCCTTCGACCCGAACCGGCGACGTGATCGAGGCGATCCGCGACCGGATCGCCAGCCGGACCTTGTCCCAAGGCGACAAACTGCCTTCGATCCGCGGCTTCGCCACGGCCTTGAAGGTGTCGCCCTCGACGGTCGTCGAGGCCTATGACCGCCTGGTGTCGGAAGGTGTCGTGATCTCCCGGCCAGGGTCGGGCTTCTATGTCTCGGCCGGCGCCGCGCCAAAGGTCTTCAACGAGCTTCAGCCCAGGACCGATCGCGCCATCGACCCGCTGTGGGTCTCGCGCCAGTCGCTGGACGCCGCGCCGGAGGCGCTGAAGCCCGGCTGCGGCTGGCTTCCGCCGGACTGGATGCCGGGCGCGATCCTCCGGCGCGCCATGCGTGGCCTGGCCCGCGCCGACGACGCCACCCTGGCCGACTATGGCGGCACGCGCGGGCTTTTGCCGCTCAGGCAACTTCTGGCGCGCCGCTGCGCGAGCGAGGGGCTGGAGGTCAGTCCCGAACAGCTGCTGCTGACCTCGTCCGGCACGCAGGCGATCGACCTGATTTGCCGGTTCCTGCTGCGGCCCGGCGACACGGTGCTGGTCGACGATCCCTGCTACTTCAACTTCCAGGCCCTGCTGCGCGCCCATCAGGCGCGGGTCGTCAGCGTGCCCTACACGCCGACCGGCCCGGACACGACGCGGTTCGCGGCGATCCTCGCCGAGCATCGGCCGCGGCTCTACATCACCAATTGCGGCCTCCACAATCCGACCGGAGCGACGATGTCGGCCCAGACGGTGCACAAGGTGCTGACCGCCGCCTCGGCCCACGGCCTGGTCATCGTGGAGGACGACATCTTCGCCGAGTTCGAGCCGGAGCCGTCGCCGCGCCTGGCGGCCTTCGACGGCCTGGTCAACGTCATCCGCATCGGCAGCTTTTCCAAGACCCTGTCGGCCTCGGCGCGCTGCGGCTACATCGCGGCGCGGCCCGACTGGATCGAGGCGCTGGTCGATCTGCAGGTCGCGACCAATTTCGGCGGGGCCAGCCCCATGGCGGCCCAACTGATCTTCGACAGCCTGATGGACAGCGGCTATCGCCGACACATGGAGGCCCTGCGGCAACGCCTTTCGAAGGCCAGGCGCGAGGTGGGAGCCCAGCTCGACAATCTTGGCCTGACGGCGTGGGTCACGCCCCGCGCCGGCTTCTATCTCTGGCGCCAACTCCCGGACGGCCGCGATGCGACGGATCTCGCCCAGGTCGCGCTTCGCGAGGGTGTGATCCTGGCGCCGGGCAACGTCTTCAGCGCCGCGCAGCAGGCCGGCGACTTCATGCGCTTCAACGTCGCGCAGATGCGAGATCCCCGCGTCTACGAGGTGCTCAAGGCTGGCCTGAGGTGAGGCGGGCCGGGGCGCGTGGGTGAGGACGGGGTCCCCACCCACGCGTGCGGCCCTACAGGTTCAGCAGCGTCGGGTCGCCGCCCTGGGCGGTGATGTTGATGCTCAGCGCGCGCTCGACCGCGTAGCGCAGCAGGGCGTGGGGGCCGCCGGCCTTGGGGCCGGTGCCCGACAGGCCCTCGCCGCCGAACGGCTGGACGCCCACGACGGCGCCGGTCATCGAGCGGTTCACATAGCAGTTGCCGGCCGGGACCAAGCGCTGGACGTCGGCCGCGAAGCTCTCGATCCGCGAATGGACGCCCAGGGTCAGGCCGTAGCGGCGGGCCGCCAGGGCGCCGGCCACCTGTTCCAGGTCTTCGGGCTGATAGCGCACGACATGCAGCACCGGGCCGAACACCTCGCGCTCCAGGAAGTCGGCGGCCGGGATCTCGGCCAGGACGGGGGCGAAGAAGGTGCCGGTCTGCGGCGCCGGCAGGCTGTGGAGGACCTTGGCCTCATGCTTGAGGCGCACCAGGTGCTTGTCCAGCGCCGCCTTGGCCTCGGGGTCGATGACCGGGCCGACGTCGGTGACGGCCAGGGCCGGGTCGCCGATCACCAGGGCGTCCATCGCGCCCTTCAGGCCGTCGATGATGTGGTCGGCGGTGTCTTCCGGCAGGAACAGCAGGCGCAGGGCCGAGCAGCGCTGGCCGGCGCTGCCGAAGGCCGACAGGATCACGTCGTCGATCACCTGTTCGCGCTGGGCGGTGGTGTCGACGAACATGCCGTTCAGACCGCCGGTCTCGGCGATGAACGGCACGATCGGGCCTTGGCGTTGAGCGAGGGTCTGGTTGATCCGCCAGGCGGTGTCGGTGCCGCCGGTGAAGGCCACGCCGTCCAGGCCGTCGTGAGCGGTCAGGGCCGCGCCGACCGTCTCGCCGCGACCCGGCAGCAGGGCCAGCAGGCGGTGGTCCAGGCCGGCGGCGTGATACAGCTTCACGGCCTCCATGGCGATCAGCGGGGTCTGCTCGGCCGGCTTGGCCAGCACGGCGTTGCCGGCCGCCAGGGCGGCGGCGATCTGGCCGGTGAAGATGGCCAGCGGGAAGTTCCACGGGCTGATGCAGACGAAGACGCCGCGACCGGCCAGGCGCAGGGTGTTGGTCTCGCCGACCGGACCGGTCAGGACCTCGCCGGCCAGGCCGAACTGCTCCTCGGCCAGCTTGGCGTAGTAGCGGCAGAAGTCGACGGCCTCGCGCACCTCGGCGATGGCGTCGGGACCGGTCTTGCCGGCCTCGCGCGAGAGGATGGCGCACAGGCGTTCGAGATTGGCCTCCAGGGCGTCGCCCATGGCGCGCAGGACCTCGGCGCGCGCCGGGCCGCCAGCCTGGTCCCAGGCCGGCTGAGCGGCGCGGGCCAGCTTGAAGGCCTGGTCGATCTGCGGCAACTGGGCCTCGGACACCACCCCGACCACGCGGTCGTGGTCGGTCGGGCTCTGCACCGGCATCGGCGGGGCGCCGGCCGTCAGCTTGCCGCCGATCAGCGGGCCGGCCGACAGGGTCAGCTTGTCCAGTTCGGCGACGTGGGCGGCCAGGCGGTCGCGGTCGGCCTTCACCGACAGGTCCAGCCCGGCGCTGTTCTTGCGGTGGGGGCCGTAGATGTTGACCGGCGTCGGGATCTTGGCGTGGCGGTCGGGATGGGCCTCGACGGCGGTGATCGGGTCGACCACCACCTTCTCCACCGGCACCCGCTCGTCGAGCAGGGCGTGGACGAACGAGGTGTTGGCGCCGTTCTCCAGCAGGCGGCGGACCAGATAGGGCAGCAGGTCCTCGTGGCCGCCGACCGGAGCGTAGGCCCGCAGGGTGACGCCGTCATAGAGGTCGTCGGCGGCCTTGTAGAGCGCCTCGCCCATGCCGTGCAGGCGCTGGTGCTCGATCTTCACGCCGGCGTTCTTGGCCATGCGGACCACGGCGGCCAGGGTGTGGGCGTTGTGGGTGGCGAACTGGGCGTAGAGGTGCGGCGCGGCCGCGATCAGGGCCTTGGCGCAGACCAGGTACGACAGGTCGGTGGCGGGCTTGGTCGTATAGACCGGATAGTCCGGACGGCCGGCGACCTGGGCGCGCTTGATCTCGCTGTCCCAATAGGCGCCCTTCACGAGGCGAACCATCAGGCGACGGCCGGTCTCCTTGGAGAGGGCCGTCAGCCGCGCGATCACTTCGGGGCAGCGCTTCTGGTAGGCCTGGACGGCCAGGCCCAGACCGGTCCAGTCGCCCAGCTCGGGCTCGCGGCACAGCCGGTCCAGCAGCTTCAGCGACAGCGCAAGTCTGTCCGCTTCCTCGGCGTCGATCGTGAAATTGATGTCGTACTTGGCGGCGATCAGGGCCAGGCGCAGGACGCGCGGATAGAGCTCGTCCCAGACGCGGGCTTCTTGCGTCGCTTCATAGCGCGGGGTCAGGGCCGACAGCTTGACCGACACGCCGTGGCCGGCTTCGGGCCCGGCCTTGTTGGACAGCTTGCCGACCGTCAGGATCGCGTCGGCATAGGACTTTTCGTAGCGGGCCGCGTCGGCCGCGGTGCGGGCGCCTTCGCCCAGCATGTCGAAGCTGCAGATGTCGCCGTCATTGGCGGCGCGCTTGAT
Organism: Caulobacter sp. P1_B12_2; assembly: GCF_056406675.1. Classification (NCBI taxonomy): domain Bacteria; kingdom Pseudomonadati; phylum Pseudomonadota; class Alphaproteobacteria; order Caulobacterales; family Caulobacteraceae; genus Caulobacter; species Caulobacter sp. P1_B12_2. The sequence continues at coordinate 4,294 of NZ_JBFTZS010000125.1, forward strand.
GGCCGCCTCGATGGTGCGGCCCAGCACGAACTGTTCGCCCATGATGCGGATGGCCTGGCCGACGGCGGCGCGGATGACGGGTTCACCCAGCCGGCCGGCGATCTTCTTGATAAACGCCGGCAGGTCCTTCTGGGCCTGGTCGTCGGGCTCGACGATCTTGCCGGTCAGCATCAGGCCCCAGGTCGAGGCGTTGACGAACAGGCTGTCGGAACCGCCCAGGTGGCTGGCCCAGTCGGCCGAGCCGATCTTCTCGGCGATCAGCTTGTCGCGGGTGTCGTCGTCGGGGGTGCGCAGCAGGGCTTCGGCCAGGCACATCAGAGCCAGGCCCTCGCGGGTGCCGAGCGAGAACTCCTGCAGGAAGCTTTCGACCACGCCCTGCTTGCGGACGCTGCGGCGGGCGCCGCGCACCAGGGCCTCGGCCTCGGCGCGGACGGCGGCGCGGTCTTCGCTGCTCAGGGCCTGGGCGGCCAGCAGGTCGGCGATCACGGCCGCTTCGTCGCGGTACTTGCCGTCGTCCAGGGAGTCCCAATCGGTCATGGTCGCCTCGCTATCGGTATATCGTCGCTATATCGCCGGCTTGTTCGAAGGTGCTTCGTTTGTTTGGCGGCAGGGCAATACGATCTTCGGCAAAAGTGGCGAATGACGTTGTTCGCTCCAAGGCGCGCGACGACGTGCCGCGCCCCGCCTGACGCACGAGGCGGCGAGCGGTGTCGGTCGGCAGCATGATCGGGATGGGGAGAGGTGGGAAGGGACGCGATACGGGGGGAGGTCGCGCGTCCCTTCCGCTCTCACACGGCGCCTACGGGGGAGAGGGCGCCGCATCTGCGCTCCGCCGGGGGGAATGGCGGAGGCTGGTCCCAGTTCGCCGGACCGCCGAGGGGGGGAGTGGCGGTCAAGCTCGCTAGGACGATCGAGGGTATAGTCCTGGTTCTTGTGAAGGTGCTTTGTTTGTTGATATAAATTTCCGAATTATCTTCGGGGAAATCGGGAAATCGCCATGTCTGCTCTAGATGACACAGATCGCCGACTTTTGCGGGTTCTGCAGGCCGACGGCCGCATCACCAACGCCGAGCTGGCCAAGCGCTGCAACCTGTCGCCGGCCGCCACCTTCGACCGCGTGCGGCGGCTGCGCGAGCGGGGATTCATCGTCGGCTACGCGGCCCTGCTGGATCCGGCCAAGGTCGATCGCGCCCTGCTGATCTTCGTCGAGGTGGTGCTGGACCGCACGACCGGCGACGTGTTCGAGGAGTTCGGCGCGGCCGTCCGCCGCGCGCCCGAGATCCTGGAATGCCACATGGTGGCCGGCGGTTTCGACTACCTGATCAAGGCCCGAGTGCGCGACATGGAGGCCTATCGCAACTTCCTCGGCGACATCCTGGTCAAGATGCCGGGCGTGCGCGAGACGCGGACCTATGCGGTGCTGGAAGAGGTGAAGAGCACGGTGCAGCTGCCGTTGTGACATCCGCTCATTCCGGCCTTTGCGGGGATGAGCGGAATTAAGTGGATCGCTCCCGCTTGCGATACTCGGCCACCTTGGCCTTGTTCCCGCAGGCGCTCATAGAGCACCAGCGGCGGTCGCCCTTGCGGGAGGTGTCGACGAACAGCACCGCGCAGGGCGGGCCCTCGCACTGGCGGATACGGTCGCCGAAATCGCCGCCCAGCAGCGAGACGCCCTCGCGGGCCAGTTCCGCCAGCAGGCCGCGGACGTCGCCCGACAGCCGCGCCTTGCCCGAGGCGTCCAGTTGCAGCGGCGCGGCGGGCAGGGCGGCGTAGCCGTTGAGCAACTCGCGGTCGGCGTCGGGCAGGGCGCTTCCCTCGGCGCGCGACAGGGCCAGGCGGTAGAGCGCCTCGCGCAGCGACCGGGCCTGGACCAGGTTGCCCTCGGTGGCGCCCGGCGCGGCGTCGGCCAATTCCGCCGCCACCAGCCAGCGATCCAGATCGCCGGGAGACGCCAGCAGGTCGCGCGGCGTCGCGCCCAGGCGGCCGACCATCGTCGCGGCCAGGTCCAGGGCCGGACTGCCGCCGCGAAACTTGAACCCGTCGCGGATCTCCGCCTTCGCCGTCATGCCGTGCTCCGAACCGGATTGACAGGTTACGGTGTTTCGCTAATGGTCCGCAAGCTAACCTAACAAGCAGGTTACTACCCTGGAGGGCGAGATGACATCGATCCTGAAACGTGCGGTCGGCGCGGGTGTGGCGTTGGCGACCCTGATGCTGGCGGCCGCCGCGACGGCCGCCGAGCCTTCCCTGGCCGGAACCTGGACCCTGACGGCGGCCGACCGTCTCAAGCCCGATGGCGCGCGGGCCCGCGACTATGGCGAGCATCCCAAGGGGCGCCTGATCATCGACGCCCAAGGCCGCTACTCGCTGCAGATCTTCGACGGCGACCGCCCGCGCGTCGCCTCGGGCGACAAACGCACGGCCACGCCGGAGGAAAACGCCGGCGCGGTGATCGGATCGTCCACCCATTACGGGACCGTCGCCGTCGATCCGGCCGCCCACGTGCTGGTTTTCAAGATCGAGGGCGCGTCGTTCGCCAACTGGGACGGGACCGAGCAGCGGCGCCAATACGTCCTGACCGCCGACAGCCTCAGCTACCAGGTGCCGACGCCGCGCCCTGACGGCTCGGTCCCGATCTCGGAGTGGCGGCGGGAGCGGTAGGAGAACTGGCCGGGGACATGCCCTTGCGGCGTGTCCCCAACAGACCCAGTGCGAGATTTGGGGACACGCCGCGAGGGCATGTCCCCTGCCGCGTCTAAGGCTTCACCGGCGCGATCCAGGCCCGCTCGTTGGCCAGGTCCAGCGTCACGATCCACTGCTTCAGGGCGGGGACGCCGATATTGCCGTCCAGGATCATGTCCTCGACCAGGACCTTGCCGCTGATCTTCGGGCCGCCGACCAGGGTCATCTCCACGGACTGGCCTTTCTGGATCGCCGGATCCAGGCCCAACAGGTCGGCGACGTGCTTGCCGATCACGGCCGTGCCGGTGCTGCCGGAGTCCAGCTCCAGCCAGATCCGGCCCTTGGCTGTCGGGGCGGCGAGGAACGGCGTCAGGGCCAGGCCCATGGCCTCGCGGCTGAAGTGGACGGGCACCTCGACGCCTTGGCGGGCACGAGCCTTCAGGCTCCTGGGGGTCTCGATGATCAGCCGGCGGCCGGCCAGGTCCAGGGTGACGGCGCGGCCGGCGAAGGCGTCCAGGGCGACCGAGCCGTCCAGCGGCGGGGCGTCCTTGGGCAGCAGGAGCGAGAAGTCGATGACGCCCGTGGTCGGGGCCAGCAGCGGCGCCCCCGCCGCCGTCAGGCGGACGTCGTCGCAGCGCGGCGTGTCGACCCGGTCGCCGCGCATGCGGAAACCCGTGGTCCGTCCCCAGGGCTTGCAGCCGATGGCGTCGGCGAAGGGTTGGGAGATGGCGGTCATGCCGCCGGCGGTGTCGAGCAGGAAGCGGCGCGGCTTGCCGTCGACCTCGGCCTGGAACGACCAGAGCACGCCCAGATAGGGCTCCAGGGGGATGGTGACGGGCTTGGCCGGCGGAGCGGGGCGCACGGGCGCGGCGAGGACGGGACCCGCTACGAGCGCCAGTCCGATCGCGGCCAGGCCGCCGAAGGAACGCAAGACCGCGCGCATGTTCCGAACACCCCCTGAAGCCGGCGCGGCAGCGTGCGCCCATGGCTTTTGGTCGCCGTTCCGGACCGGGCGGTAAAGTGAACTCGCCGTCATTCGCGGCGAACCGCGCGCGGCGTGCGACGAGCGGTCAAACCCCCAAGGTTGGAAGGGGCGCGCGGGAATTGGGGGGAGCGCGCCCCTTCCGGCTTGGCGGCGTCGGGGGGCGACGCCGCTAGCACTCCCCCGCTGGGGACGGGGGATCGGGTTGGCGTCAACGGGCGGGGGGAGCCCCGCCGCCGAGCGCCTTGTACAGCGTGGCCAGGTTGGTCTCCCGCGCCAGGCGGGCGACGATCAGGGTCTTCTGCGAGGTGTAGAGCGTGCGCTGGGCGTCCAGCACCGACAGCGAGCTGTCGATCCCGGCGCCGTAGCGGGCCTGCGACAGGCGGACCGTATCGTTGGCGGCGGCGACCAGCCGTTCCTGCGAACCGACCCGTTCCGCGATGGTCGACTGCACGGCCAGGCCGTCGGAGACCTCGCGGAAGGCGGTCTGGACCGTCTTTTCGTAGTTGGCCACGGCGATGTCGCGACCGGCCTTGGCGCTGTCGAGACCCGCCACGTTCGCGCCGCCGGAGAAGATCGGCACGCTGATGCGCGGGGCGAAGCTCCAGGCGCCGTTGCCGCTGTCGAACAGGCTGCCCAGGCTGTTGCTGGCGACCCCCGTCTGGCCCGTGAGGCTGATGGTCGGGAAGAAGGCCGCGCGGGCCGCGCCGATATTGGCGTTGGACGCGGCCAGCTGGTGTTCGGCGGCCAGCACGTCGGGACGACGCGTCAGCACGTCGGACGGCAGGCCGGCCGGCAGGTCGCGCAGAATCTGGGCGGTGACCAGGCCGCCGGCCGGCAGCAGGTCGGCCGGCACGTCGGCGCCGACCGCCAGGCGCAGGGCGTTCTTGTCCTGCTCGACCAGGGCGATCGCGGTGGCCACGTCGCCGCGAGCGGCTTCGACCAGGGTCAGGGCCTGGCTGAGCTCAAGCTGCGAGATGGCGCCCGCCTCGAAGCGTCGGCGGATCAGGACCGTGGTCTCCTGGCGAGTGCGCAGGGTCTCCTGGGACACGGCCAGCAGATCCTGGTCGGCGGCCAGGTTCAGCCAGGCGCCGGCGGTCTGGGCGATCAGGCTGATCTGCACCGAGCGGCTGGTCTCGCGGGTGGCCAGATAGTTCTGCAGCGCCGCGTCGTTGAGGCTGCGCACCCGACCGAACAGGTCGAGCTCCCAGGACGTGACGCCGACGCCGGCGGTGTAGACCTCGACGGTGCGGTCGCCGCCCGCGATGACCTGGGCCGAGGAGCTTTCGCCCCGCGTCCCGGTCGCCGAGGCGCCGATCGCCGGCACGAGGGCCGCGCGCTGGATCCGGTACTGTGCGCGCGACTGCTCGATGTTGAGCACCGCCACGCGCAGGTCGCGGTTGTTGGCCAGCGCCAGGTCGATCACGCCTTGCAGGCGCGGATCGATGAACACGTCGCGCCAGCCCAGGTCGGCGGCGCTTGCCGTCGAACCGGTGTTGGCGGCCGCGATGGGCCAGGCGTTGGCCACCGGCAGGGCCGGGCGCACGGTCGCGGGCGCCAGGGTGCAGGCGCCGAGGGCCGAGGCCGCCAGCAGGGTGAGGGTCAGGTTACGCACAAGCATCTCAGTGGCTCTCGGCCGGAGTCGTGACAGCCTCGTCGCGGCGACGCGGCTTGGGTTTGAAGATCCGCTCGACGATCACGAAGAACAGCGGGACGAAGAAGATCGCCAGCAGGGTCGCCGAGATCATGCCGCCGATCACGCCGGTGCCGATGGCGTGCTGGCTCCCGGAGCCGGCCCCGTTCGAAATCGCCAAGGGCAGCACGCCGAAGACGAAGGCCAACGAGGTCATGATGATCGGCCGCAGACGGATGCGGACCGCCTCCACCGTCGCCTCGACCAGGTCCATGCCCTTCTCGTGCAGGTCCTTGGCGAACTCGACGATCAGGATGGCGTTCTTGGACGCCAGCCCCATGGTCGTCAGCAGGCCCACCTGGAAGTAGATGTCGTTGCTGAGGCCGCGGAAGGACGTGGCCAGCAGGGCGCCGACAATGCCCAGCGGGATGACCATGATCACCGACAGCGGGATCGACCAGCTCTCGTACAGAGCCGCCAGCAGCAGGAACACCACCAGGATCGAGATGCCGTACAGGGCCGGAGCCTGGTTGCCGGACTCGCGTTCCTGGGCCGACAAGCCGGTCCATTCGAAGCCGACGCCGGGCGGCAGCTGCGCGGCGATCTTCTCCATGGCGGCCATGGCCTGGCCCGAACTCTTGCCCGGCGCCGGGGCGCCCTGGATGTTCAGCGACGACAGGCCGTTATAACGCTCCAGGCGCGGCGAGCCGTAGATCCAGTGGGTGGTGGCGAAGGACGAGAACGGGGCCATCGTGCCGGTGCTGGTGCGGACGTACCAGCTGTTCAGGTCTTCCGGACGCATGCGGTAGGGCGCGTCGGCCTGGACATAGACCTTCTTGACCCGCCCGCGATCGATGAAGTCGTTGACGTAGGCGCCGCCCCACGCGGCGCTGAGCGCGGCGTTGATGTCGGCCGTGGTCAGACCCATCGCCCCGGCCTTGGCCTGGTCGATGTCGATCTTCAGCTGCGGGGTGTCGTCCTGACCGTTGGGACGAACGCCGGCCAGGGTCGGGTCCTGGGCGGCCATGCCCAGCACCTGATTGCGCGCGGCGACCAAGGCGTCGTGACCCACGCCGCCGACGTCCTGCAGCTGGAAGTCGAAGCCCGACGAGGTGCCCAGTTCCGGCA
>NZ_JBFTZS010000126.1:0-10703 GCF_056406675.1 Caulobacter sp. P1_B12_2
GCTGGCCAGCAGCTGATCCGCCGTCGGACGAACGCCGTCGGTGTCGGCCAGGGCGCGCATCAGGGCGACGTCGGCGGCCGGGAAGGCGTCGGGCTCGCGCAGCTGGCGCATGGCGATGTACTGGGCCGTCCATTCGCCGATGCCGGGCAGGGCGCGCAGGCGGGCGACCATCTCGGTCAGGCCGGCGGTCGGGGCCAGCAGGTTCGGGTCGTCGGCGATGGCCCGAGCCATGGCCGACAGGCAGCGAATGCGTGCGCCGGGCATCTTCAAGCCGGAGAGATCGGCGGCGGCCAGGCGCTCGGCGGACGGGAAGGCGTGGGTCAGGCCGGGTTGCGCCCAGGGCTCGGCCAGCGGCTCGCCGTGCGCCGCGACCAGGTCGCCGGCCAGCTTGCGGGCCTGGATGACGGTGATCTGCTGGCCCAGGATCGCCCGCACCGCCAGCTCGAACCCGTCCCAGGCGCCGGGCACCCGCAGGCCGGGGCGCAGCGCCACCATCCGCGCCAGATCCGGATCGCCCGACAGCACCTCGCCGATGCCGACCGGATCGGCCGACAGGTCGAACACCCCGCGCACCCGGGTCAGGATGCGGGGCAGGGCCGAGGGCTTGGGGAAGCGCACCGCCACGCTCAGACGGTCGCCGTCGAGCGGCGTCACGGCGATGGTCCCGGCCGCGCCGTCCAGGGCGATGACCCGGCGGTAGACGTTGTTGTCCACCGCCTCGACGCCGGGAATGGCGCGCATGGCCAGGAAGGCCAGCATGCCCTCCCAGTCGTAGGGCGGGCGATAGCGCAGGGTCAGGGAGATGGCCTCCCCCGGAGGCGCGGTGGGCGTCTTGCGCCGGCGCAGGGCGGCCGGCGGCCGGTCGTAGAGCTGCTGGAAGGTCTCGTTGAAGCGCCGCACGCTGCCGAAGCCGGCGGCCAGGGCCACTTCGCCCATCGGCAGGTCGGTCTCGTGGATCAGCTGCTTGGCCAGCAGCACCCGCCGGGTCTGGGCCACCCCGACCGGCGTCGCGCCTAGGTGCTGCAGGAACAATCGCCGCAGCTGCCGCCCGCCGACGCCCACGCGCTCGGCCAGGGTCTCGACGTCGCTGTCGTCCAGCGCCCCGGCCTCGATCAGCGCCAGGGCGCGAGACACCGTATTGGACGCTCCGTTCCACGCCCCCAGCTGCGGCGAGGTTTCGGGCCGGCAGCGCAGGCAGGCGCGATAGCCGGCCTCCTGGGCCGAGGCGGCGCTGGCGTGGAAGGTGACGTTCTGGCGCAGCGGCGTGCGGGCCGGGCACACCGGCCGGCAGTAGATGCCCGTCGTCCTCACGGCCACGAACAGCCGGCCGTCGAAGCGGGCGTCGCGGGTCTGGATGGCGCGGTAGCAAACGTCGGGGTCGAGATCCATGCGCCCGATCATAGCCCCGGGCGGGACGACGTCTCGCGGTTTTCGGACGTCGTCATCTGTCCGGCCGCAATCGCGTGGGCGTGATCTTCGAGGCGCCAAATTCATCGAGTCGCGAATGTCTACTTCTCGACACTTCTGTATTCAATGATACAATCCCGACATTGTCGCCGCTACTCAAGCTTTGGTGCGACAAATCGCGCACCGAAAACGGTCCAATACACGAACCTTAACGTCCGATTCGGTATGAACATTACGAGGCGATCAACCGCGATGGTTGCCCAATAGGCCCCAAGTTGGGTGTGGGGCCATCACCATGAAGTATCCTGTTCTCTGGGCGACGAGCGCGCTGATCGCCGCCGTCGCCATCTCCGCCACGCTCGTCGGAGGGAGCGCGGTCGCACGCCAGGAGCGCGGCGCGCCCGGCGTCAGCCTGGCCCGCGACCTGGTCGCCGCGGCCAGCGCCTTCGAAACCTACACCCGCGGAGCGGGGACCATCTCGGCGGCGTTCGAGAGCGGCGGCGGCGTCGCTGACGCGCTGACCAAGGGCGCGGCCTACCAGCCCGAGCAGCTGGACGCCGGCATGGTCGCCTACGGCGCCATCGCGGCCTTGCAGGAGGAAGCCTTCATCGACGGCGTGCGCCGGGCGGCGCGCGAGACGTCCGCCGAAGCGCTGGTCGAGCGTCTGCGGACCAATCCCGAGAGCGTCGTCGAGATCGACGGCGTCGGCGCGGCCGCCGGCCGGGCCCAGGCGGCGCTGCTCAAGCGCGCCGCGCCGCTGGGCGTCACCGGCAAGGCGGTCAAGCAGGCGGCCTACGACGTCCAGCACCAGGACTGGTCCAAGAGCCCGATCGCCGACGGCGCCGGCCGCCTGGCCAGGGTCAAGGCGATGTCGGCTGTGTTCTTTACGCCCGGCGACGACGACGCGGGACGACTGATCCAGGCGGCGACCGCGCCGCGTGAAGCGGGCGGGTCCTCCAGCTTCGGCGGGGGCGGCGAGGGCGGCGCGGCCTTCACCCCGGTGACCGTGCGCGCCGCCGCCCTGGCGGCCCTGGCCGTGCTGGGCGCGGCCGGCGAAGACGACGTCGCAAAGCTGGACGTCGTCATGCACGAGAAGAAGAGCGGGTTCTGCATGAAGATGGCCAAGCTGAACCTCTATCAGTGTCTGGCCGTGGCCGGTCCGCACTACGAGGACGTCTTCTGCCTGGGACAGCACGCCCTGATCGACACCGCCCAGTGCGTCAACGACGCCGCCGGCGGGGCGAAGGTCCCGACGGCGGCCCCGGCGCCGACCCCGCGCCCGGTTCCGGGGTTCATGATCCCCGTGGCCGGCCAGTCGATGGCGGCGATGAGTTCGCCGGTGCCGACAGGGAACTAATCCGCCTTCATCCCACCGATCTGAGTTCGCGAGCTTGTGTTAACCACAGCATAGAAGTGTCGAATTCTCGACATTCCATAGGTTAAAACCCTGATTATGGCCGATGAAGTCCCCTATGGCGACAAATATGGGCAATAAAAATATTCCAATACGCAAACAATATGGCTCGATTTGACGTAAGTATTGAGGAATGCTCGACATTGAGGGACGTTTAGTGGGGCTGAGGTTCAGCCTGGGGCTAGGAAGATGAAAAATCCTGTTCTTTGGGCGACGAGCGCGCTCATCGCCGCTGTCGCCGTGTCTGGTGTGCTTGTCGGAGGAGGGGCCGTCGCGCGCCAAGAGCGCGGCGAGCCCGGTGTCAGTCTGGCCCGCGACATCGTCGCCGCGGCCAGCGCGTTCGAGACCTACACGCGCGGCGTCGGGACCATCTCGGCGGCGTTCGCGGACGGCGGGGGCGTCGCCGACGCCCTGGCCAAGGGTTCGGCCTACCAGGCCGAGCAGCTGGACGCCGGCATGATCGCCTACGGGGCCATCGCGGCCCTGCAGGAGCAAGCCTTCATCGACGGGGTTCGCCGGGCCACGCGCAACACCCCGCCCGAGGTGCTGGCCGCCCGTCTGCAAGACGATCCTGAGAGCGTCATCGAGATCGAGGGCGTCGGAGCTGCGGCCGGCAGGGCCCAGGCGGCCCTGCTCAAACGCGGCGCGCCGCTGGGCGTCACCGGCAGGGCGGTCAAGCAGGCGGCCTATGACATCCAGCGCCAGGACTGGTCGCAGGGGCCGATCGCCGACGGCGCCGGCCGCCTGGCCAGGGTCAAGGCCATGTCGTCCGCCTTCTTCAATCCTGGCGAGGAGGACTCCGGCCGGCTGATCCAGGCGGCGACCGCCCCGCGTGAAGGCGCGAGCGGCGGCTTCGGCGGCGGCGGCGAGGGCGGGGCGGTCTTCACCCCGGTGACCGTGCGGGCCGCGGCGCTGGCGGCGCTGGCGCTGCTGGGCGCGGCCGACGACGACCATGTCGGAGGGCTGGACAACGTCATGCGCGAGGAGAAGAGCGCCAACTGCATGAAGATGGCCAAGCTGAACCTGTACCAATGCCTGGCCGTGGCCGGTCCGCAGTACGAGGATGTCTTCTGCCTGGGCAAGCACGCGCTGAGCGACACCGCCCAATGCGTCAACGACGCGGCCGGCGCGGCGCGGGCTCCGGCGGCCTCGCCGATCCCGGCGGCGGCGGCTTCGCGTGCGGCTCGCGGCGTGTTGATCCCGGTGGCGGGCGTGCGCGTGGCGGCGATCTCCCCCGTTCCCGAAGAGCCGTCCGGCCTCGCCGACTACCAACCGGGCTCGACCTATTCGGAGGTGCGCCAAGAGCCCCTGCAGCCGGCCCAGCGTCGTTGGTGATCAGCCGGCGTCTTCACGGTTGATCATGGGGCAATAGAAAAGGCCTCCCGGAGCGATCCGGGAGGCCTTCGTCTTGGACGCCCAGGGCGTGGATCAGCGGATCCCGGCCACTTCCCGCGCGGCTTCGCGCTCGACCTTCTGCTGATAGGCCAGGTCGCCGTACTTGCCGTACTCCATGCGGGCGATGGTGCGCTCGTGCACCTCGTCCGGGCCGTCGGCCAGGCGCAGGGTGCGGATGCCGGCATACGCTTTCGCGAGCCCGAAGTCGGTGGTGACGCCGCCGCCGCCGTGGGCCTGGATGGCGTCGTCGATGATCTTCAGGGCCAGGCGCGGGGCCGCGACCTTGATCATCGCGATCTCGAGGCGAGCCGACTTGTTGCCGGCCTTGTCCATCATGTCGGCGGCCTTCAGGCACAGCAGGCGGCACATCTCGATGTTGATGCGGGCTTCGGCGATGCGCTCCTCCCAGACCGACTGGTCGGAGATGTACTTGCCGAACGCCTTGCGGCTCATCAGGCGGCGGCACATCTTCTCCAACGCCACCTCGGCGGTGCCGATCGTGCGCATGCAGTGGTGGATGCGGCCGGGGCCAAGGCGGCCCTGGGCGATTTCGAAGCCGCGGCCCTCGCCCAGCAGCAGGCCTTCCTCGACCGGCACGCGAACGTCCTTGAGGATCACCTCGGCGTGGCCGTGCGGGGCGTCGTCATAGCCGAACACTGGCAGCATACGGACGATCTCGATGCCGGGGGCGTCCATCGGCACCAGGATCTGGCTCTGCTGCTGGTGGCGGCTGGCGTTGTCGGGATCGGTCTTGCCCATGACGATGGCGACCTTGCAGCGCGGATCGCCGACGCCCGACGACCACCACTTGCGGCCGTTGATCACGTAGAAGTCGCCGTCGCGCTCGATGCGGGTCTCGATATTGGTGGCGTCCGAGCTGGCCACCGCCGGCTCGGTCATCAGGAAGGCGCTGCGGATCTCGCCGTTCATCAGCGGGCGCAGCCAGCGCTCCTTCTGCTCCAGCGTGCCGTAGCGCATCAGCACTTCCATGTTGCCGGTGTCGGGCGCCGAGCAGTTGAAGACCTCCGAAGCGAAGCCGATCTTGCCCAGCTGTTCGGCGATCAGGCTGTATTCCAGGTTGGTCAGCTGCACGCCCTCGAACTGGAACGTGTCGTCGACATGGGTCTGGCCGCTGTGGGGCGGCATGAAGAAGTTCCACAGACCGGCGGCCTTGGCCTTGGCCTTCAGCTCCTCGACGACCTGGACGACCTTCCAGCGCTCGGCTCCGAGCACGTTCATCTCGGCCTCGTAGACCGGGATGGCGGGACGGATGTGCTCTTCCATGAACGCGGTGACGCGGTCGAGGAAGCTGCGCTGGGTGGCGGAGATTTCGAAATCCATGACGTTCCCGGTCCCGTTCTTATGATCTCAAACACTTGTTTGAAACCGTTCTAGACCGAACTGACGCGGACGGCAAGCGGGCTGGTGGACCAGGTGGGGACACACGCTCACGGCAAGGCGCAGGCGGGTCCGGCGCAGGCCGTGGGGTGAGTGTGTGTCCCCCTTTTCGCCCGCTGCCTACAGCACGTAGTTCACCGCGATCACCGGAGTCACCGAGGCGGTGGTGTTGCGGCCAGCCGGGATGATGCGGGCGCCGGCGATCACGCCCAGGACGGGGCTGAAATTGTACTCCACCGCCGGGGCCAGGATCAGGGCGTGGCTGACCGGCGAGCGGCGGTCGTAGGCCGTGCCGGCCCCGTCGAGGCCGGAGACCGTGGTCGCGGCGTCGCGCTGATAGGCGATGTCCATGGCCGCCACCCAGCGCTGGGTGAGGCTGTATTCGAAGGCCAGGTCGATGTTGAACGAGTCGCCCGGCTTGGCGTGGCCGTCGAAGCCCGTCGGCGTGCCGTAGACGCTGACGCCCTCGACATCGGCGTGGCCCGAGACCGTGTAGGCCAGGTTCAGACGGGTGCGCAGGATCCGGCCGGCGGGCGTCCAGAAATAGGTCTGGGAGTTCAGGCCGACCGTGGTAGCGTAGGCCCCGCTGCCGAAGCCGTCCTTGGGGCGGTTGTCCAGCTTGTCGTAACGGCCGGTGGGCAGGGTCTCCTGCAGCATCAGCGAGACGGTCGGAGTGCGCCCGCCTTGCTTCCATTGGGCCAGGCGGTACTGGCCCTGGACGGTCAGGTCGCCCAGCTGGACGCCCGAGCTCGACCGGCCGCCGGCCTTGGCGTAGCCGAAGCGCGGGATCAGGCCGGCGGTGAAGGTGTCGGTCACCCCGTACAGCAGGTAGGTCAGCGAGCCGAAGGTGTCGGAGTCCGGCGCGCTGTGGCGCTTGCCCTTGTCGTCGAGCACGCCATAGGGCTTGGCGTCGTAGAGATAGGGCTCGATCAGGGCGCGGCCCTTGGGCAGAGTCGAGGCGCCGGAGGCCAGCAGCGGCCCGGTCCACCAGGCCTCGTCCAGGCCTTGGCGTGCGGCGGCGGCGTCGGCGGCGAAGGCGAAAGTCGGGGTGAAGGCGGAAGCGGCGAGGGCCAGTCCGGCCAGCAGCGATGCGAACCCCAGGCGCGCGTTCGAAATCATGGTCGTCTCCCCCTCAGCAGCGTGGCCTTGAGCGGACACGAGTCGTCGTTAGGCGGTCTCGCACGCCGCCGCCGCCCGAAACTTGCGCATCGGCGTGTCAGGACGTGTCAGCAGGATGGGCCGTCCGTCACTCTTCACGCCGTCCTTCCGGGCGCAAAGAGCCACCTCGACCGAAAGATGGGGCGCCAGACCCGCGCCCCGGCCTTGCGCGGCGCCGCCGGTCGAGGCCATTGTCCCGCCCATGAACATCCAGATTCACCCCATCGAAGGCCGCTACGTGCGGCTTGAACCGATCACCCTCGACATGGCTGGCGACCTGCGCGCCGAGCTGAAGGGCGCGATCGACTGCGATCCCGCCAGCTGGGAGATCATGTCGACGAACGGCTGCGGCGAGGGCTTCGCCGACTGGTGGGGCGCGCTGAAGGGCGAGACCCAGCGCGGCGAGCGGATCGGCTACGCCATCCGCCGGCTGAGCGACGGCAAGGTGGTCGGCACGTCCAGCTATCTGAACATCCGCAAGCTGCACAAGGGCTTGGAGGTCGGCTCGACCTTCCTGCACCCCGACGCCCGTTCGGGCCCGGTCAATCCGGAGTCCAAGCGCCTGATGCTGGGCCACGCCTTCGACGCCGGCGCGATCCGGGTGGAGTTCATGATCGACGAGCGCAACAGCCGCAGCCAGGCCGCGATCGAGAAGCTGGGCGCCGATCGCGAAGGCGTGCTGCGCAATCACAAGATCACCTGGACTGGTCACGTGCGCGACACCGCCGTGTTCTCGATCACCGACGCCGACTGGCCTGGCGTCAAGCAGCGCCTGGATTTCCGCCTGCAGGAGACGTTCGCCTAGAACCCACCGCTCCGTCATCCCGGAACAAGTCCGAGGATGACGGTCGCGGGGTGTGTGAAGGATCATGCCGAGCAACGCTGCGCCTAATTGTCACGGTTTTGCGAAGAACGCTGATTTTTGAGGTAAAGATGGCGTTAGCTATCCTTACGTAAAGATTTCGCCAAGCTTTCGCGCGTAGTTTCCGCTCCCATGACGGCTATTGCGTGCTTGAGAATTCTGGTCGCCGGGACCGCCGAGGCGGGGCGGAGCCTGCCGGTCTCCCAGGTGGAAGCCGCCGCGGACCTGTATCTCAAACATCGCTGGAAGGCCCCGCGACGCTACGGCGCCGTCGCCCCCCTGGCCTTCGTGCTGGCCGACACCAAGGCCGAAAGCCTTGATCCGGTCGAGATGCAGACCCTGGCGGTCGAGCTGGAAGCCGGCCTGTTTCCGGGCCGTGAGGCCGGCCAGGTCTGCCTGCTGACCTTCGAGGGCGACGAGAAGGCCGTCCTGCAATTCGCCAGCCTGTCCCAGGCGTCGCTGGCCAGCCTGATCGCCGGCCGCGGCTATGCCGGCCCACCCGGCCACGTCCAGGTGATCACCGCCGAAGAGATCCGCGCCGTCCCCAGCGCCCCCAGCGAAGCCGTGGTCGACGAGCAGCTGCACGCCGCCCTGGCCAAGACGGAGCTGCCGCAGAGCGCGCCCGCCGCCGAGCCCGTGGTCGAGACCGCGCCGGCCGACGCCAAGGCCGCGACCCAACCCGCTCCCGCGGCCGCGTCCAAGCCCGCCGCCCCCAAGCCGGCGCCGGTCCCCGAAAAGCCCAAGGCGCCGCCCCCGCCCGCCACCGGCTGGTGGGGCCTGTACCATCCGCCGTCGGAATCCTTCGTCGGCGCGGTGATCGGCCTGCGGTCCGACCTGCTGGGCGCGCGTCCCACCGAGGACGCCGCCCTGCTGAACCGCGACCTCAACTGCCTGAACGACGCCCAGGGCGCCTTCGCCAAGGCCGGCGACGCGGGCATGCTGTTCGTGCCGTTCAGCTTCTGGAACCTGACCAGCCCCGCCTCGCAGGAGGCTTACAAGCGCCGGCTGTCGCGCTATCCGATGGCCCTGCAGGGCCGCCTGGGCGCGACGATCTACGACACGCCGCGCGAGCCCTCGCTGGGCCTGCTGGCCCAGATCCGCACGTTCCTGCAGCCGCACTTCGCGTTCATCGACCTGAACATCACCGAGCCGAACTTCCCGGTCGGCACCCTGCCGGGCGATCTGGCCACCAGCATCACCCTGTCGCTGCCCGACGACGACCTGCGCGCCCGCGTCGAGGCGATCGCCCGGTTCGCCTCGGCCCAGGGCGCCTACCGCGCCAAGGGAGTCCGCCAGGGCGTCACCGGCCTGCGCGACGTCAAGGAGCTGGAAGCCTGTCGCGCCGCCGGCCTGCGCTTCGTCTCCGGCCCGGCGATCACCGACCTGATGGCCAGCCCGATCGGCGCCGCCGCGGCCCAAAGCCTGCCGCTGAAGGTCGCCTAAACCCGGCCGGCCTCGGCCGAACCCGGCCCGGTCATTCTTTCGCCGCGTTAAGGGCCAAGCTTCTCCCCTCGAGATTGGCGGGCAATCTCATGACGCCCTGGGCTTTCCACGGCGCGGTGCGTGGGACAGCGTTCAAGATGAGGTTCCGGCGCTCAGGCCGCCGCCAGGCTTGGTGGGTCGCGACGTCGATGGCGCTTCTGGCGGCCTGGTCGCCGCTGTCCGGCGTGAAGGCCGAAACGCTCAAGGAGCGCCTGGAGGCTCGGGTCGGCCTGCGGTCCAGCCCCGTCTTCGCGCCCAGCGGCCGTTTCCAGACCGAGGGCGGCGACGTCTTCGTGCTGGACCGCACCGGCCCCAAGGTCCTGCTCAAGTTCCAGAACCGCGACGAGGTCTGGGTCCTGGAAGGCCATCCCGCGCCGCGCGGCGACACGGTGTTCAAGAACGACGTCGGCGAGACCGTGCTGCGGGCCAGCAAGCTGGGCGGCCTGACCCTGTTCACCCGGCGAACACCGGACGGCCAGGCGGTGATGCTGACCGGCCCCGCCGAGCCGTTGTCCACCCGCCGGCCCCTGTCGTTCGTGGCGCYGTTCCGGGCCATGGTCGCGGCGGGCCACCGCGCCACGCGCGCCGCCCAGCACCCGATGACCGTGACCGCGGTGGACACCGCGACCGCCGAGACCGCCTGGCCGATCGCCGACGCGGCCGTGGTCGTCGCCGAGACGTTCGAGGATCTGGACCGCTCGGGCCGCCGCGACCTGCTGGCCCGCTGGCGGCGGGTGAACCTGGCGATGGGCGACAAGGCCGACGTCAGGATCGACGGCGACGTCCTGGTGATCGTCCTGAACCCCAAGAAGGGCGTCGCGGGCCGGCCCTCGTCGGCCAGGATCGCCCGGGCTCTGAAGCGGGGGCGCTGAAAGGCGGGCAATGGGCCGGCGATCCGTGCGCCGAGCATCTTGGGGCTGGATTTGCCGGGCGATGCCGATCACCTTGGCCAATCACCTTCGGGTGGCGCGAAACAGGGGCGGGGCGAGACGATGATCGGCGTGAAACGACTGGCGGGCGTGACCTTGTGCGCCTTGCTGCTGACCTCGGGCGCGGCCGCCGCCCAGCCCGCCCCAAAGCCCGCCCCGAGCCCCGAGGCCCGCACGGCCGCCCGCTTCGACGCCATGGTCAAGGACCGCGCCCAGCTGCGGCTGTTCCTGCGGGCCATGCCCAAGGGCGGCGACCTGCACAACCACCTGTCCGGCGCCGCCTATGCCGAGGACTTCCTGGCCTGGGCCGGGGAGGGCGGCCTGTGCGTCACCACCGGCCCGCTGCCGGCCATTGTCACCGGTCCCTGCGACGCGCCCGGCAAGGTGTCGGCCAAGGATCTGGGCAAGACTAACGCGGCCCTCTACGGCCGGGCGATCAACTCGCTGTCGATGCGCAATTACAACGCCGGCGCCGACGGGGCCCTGCCGTCCGGCCACGACCAGTTCTTTTCGACCTTCGGCCGGTTCGGCACGGCGACCGACGGCAATCTGCCGGCCCTGCTGGCGGTGGCTCGCGACTACGCGGCCGGCGATCACGTCAGCTATGTCGAGACCTCGGTGAACCCGTCGGCCATGTATGACCTGGTCGCCGTGACCC
>NZ_JBFTZS010000127.1:0-10650 GCF_056406675.1 Caulobacter sp. P1_B12_2
GACCAGGGCGTTGGCGGTGACCGCCACGATCGGGATGCGCTTGCGGCCTTCGCTGACCTCGAGCGAGCGGATGGTGCGGGCCGCCTCGACGCCGTCCATCACCGGCATGTGGATGTCCATCAGCACGATGTCGAAGCCGCCGCGCTTCCAGGCGTCGACGCAGGCCGCGCCGTCGGCCACCAGCTCGACCTCGGCGCCCAGCGGGGCCAGGACGGCGGCGATGACCTTCTGGTTGGTCGGATTGTCGTCGGCGGCCAGCACGCGCAGGCGGCGCTCGGATTCGATCGGCGGCGGGGCGGCCTCCATCGGCGCGGGCGTGGTCATCTCGCCGCGCGGCATGGCCACCACGACGGTGAAGGTCGAGCCCTGGCCCTCGCGGCTCTGCACATGGACGCCGCCGCCCATCAGCGTGGCCAGTTCATTGCAGATCGACAGGCCCAGGCCCGAACCGCCGAACCGGCGGGTGGTCGAGCTGTCGGCCTGGACGAACTTGTCGAACAGGCGGGGCAGGGTCTCGGCGTTGATGCCGATGCCGGTGTCGACCACGTCGATGCGCAGGCCGCTGCCGTCGTCCGCCGAGGCGAAGCGGACCGAGACCGAGCCTTCCAGCGTGAATTTCAGGGCGTTGGAGACCAGGTTGCCCAGGATCTGGCGCAGGCGGTCGGCGTCGCCGCGCCATGCCCCCAGGGCTTCCGGCGCGACGAAGACGCCGAACTCCAGGCTCTTGGCCCGCGCCTGGGTGGCGAAGGATTCGCGCACCGACAGGGCCAGGCTGGCCAGGTCGAAGTCGCGCTCCACCAGGTCCAGGCGGCCGGCCTCGATCTTCGACAGGTCCAGCACGTCGTTGAGCACCGACAGCAGCAGGCCGCCCGATTCGCGGATCACCGACAGGCGCTCGCGCTGGGCGGCGCTGAGCTCGCCCATGGCCATCACCTCGGTCATGGCCAGAACGCCGTTCAGCGGGGTGCGGATCTCGTGGCTCATATTGGCCAGGAAGTGCGACTTCAGCACATTGGCCGCGTTGGCGTCGTCGCGCGCCTTGACCAGTTCGGCCATCGCCCCGCGCAGGTCGTGGTCGTTGACCTCCAGCCGCGAGACCAGGTGGTTGAAGCTGTCGGTCAGGCTGTGGAAGACGTCGTCGTCGGCCGCCTGCTCCACCGGCTTGAAGCGGCCGTCGGCGGCGACCTCGCGCATGGCCTGAGACAGGCGCTCCATCGGCTTGGTCATGCGGCGGRCCAGGCCGTTGGCCAGCAGGATCGCCAGGCCGGCCGAGCCGAAGAACAGGGCGCCGGTCAGGGCCAGGTCGCGCGACAGGATCTCGGCGATGCTGGGCTGGCGCACCAGAAGCTCGACCCGACCCACGCGCTTGCCGGCCAGGAACACCGGCTGAACGATCTTTTCGGCGTCCTTGACGGTGGGCGCGCCGAGCTGGGCGACGACCTGGTTTTCCTGGTCGATCAGCCGGACGGCGGCCACGTGCTGGGCCTTGCCGACGGCCTCCAGGGCCCGGTTGGCGCCGACCGCGTCGTGATCGGCCAGGGGCACCGCGGCGCCGGCCGCGACCATCTGGGTGAGGATCTCATGATTGGCGCGCGCTTCCTGACGCGCCACGCTCCATTGCTGCAGCATGAAGCACAGACACGCGGCGACCAGCGCCACCACGGTCGTGACCAAGGCCACGCCTGCGATTCGCGCCTGTAGAGGCGCGTGCGGCATGCCTTCGAAATCGCGGCTCTCGTCGTTCATGACCCGTCCGGGTTGGTTTTAACGGCCCTATTCTCGCTCGATCTTCCTAACGGTTCGCTTCCGCGAAGACCCTCGCACGCGCCAAACAAACGCTAACGGTTGTTTTTTATACCCCAGCCTTAACATTTGGTTTACCTTCTTCTTTAGGTTGTCATTAAGGAGATGGGCGTGGAAAAGGCTTTCGTTGCACAACGTGTCGCCAACAAGCTGTTCGCTACTGAAGCGGCTGTGGACGCCGCGATGGTGGAAACCGCTGAAATGATGGCGGAACTGATGCAGGCCCGTAAGGATCTGAACCTGTCGGCCACCGTCGGCAACGGCGCCAGCGCCAAGCTCGCCGAAGCCGTCTCGGCCCTCGCCGCCGCCCGCACCGCCGTGGTCGAAGCCCACGCTCAACTGGACGAAGTCCGCCTGCGCGTCGGCATCCGCACCAAGCTGATCGGCGTGATCGGCAAGGAAGGTTCGCTGGTCCAGCACGACATGCGCGCCGCCAGCTAAGCCACATTGCGATAGTTTAATACCTTGGGTCTCTAATTTCGGTTAGAGACCCAAGACATGCACCTAGAGCTCCTGATCCTTGTCGGTTGGATGCTGATCCTCGGCGTCAGCCTTCTGGCTTGGCGTTTGGGCGGGCCGGTCGAGCGTCAGGTCGCCATCCTGGTGGTGGTGATGTCGCTGGCCATCACGCTGATCGGGCTCATTCCCGACAAGGCGATCCAGAAACCCAGCTATTTCCTGGTGGACGGCCTGTTCGGCGCCGGACTGCTGGTGCTGTCGCTGCGCTACACCACCGCCTGGCTGGGCGTCGCCGTTCTTCTGCAGGCCGCCCAATTCAGCCTTCACGGCTACTACCTGGTCGCGGGCAAGTCCTACGACAGCCTCTACGCCATGGTGAACAATCTCGTCAGCCTGGGCGTGCTGCTTTGCCTGGCCGCGGGATGCCTGCTGGCCTGGCGCAAGCGTAAGCGCATCGCCGCAAAATAATTGCCGGATGCGGACGATAAGTCCGGTCCGCGGCAAAATCTCTCCTTGCCTTCGCCGACGAAACGCGGTTTCTCGCCGGCGGGCCACACCCCCCCAACGGGGTGCAGTCCATCTGTAAGGATGGGAGACATCGATATGACGACCCTCGCCAAGCCGGCGATCCGCCCGGCTCGCCCCGAGTTCTCTTCCGGCCCCTGCGCCAAGCGCCCAGGCTGGACCCCCGAAAATCTCAGAAACGCCGTTTTGGGCCGGTCGCACCGTTCCAAGCTGGGCAAGGGCCGCCTGAAGGCCGCCATCGACCAGACGCGCGAAGTTCTGGAAGTCCCCGCCGACTTCCTGATCGGCATCGTCGCCGGGTCGGACACCGGCGCCGTCGAGATGGCGATGTGGTCGATGCTGGGCGCCAAGCCCGTGCAGTTGCTGGCCTTCGAATCGTTCGGCAAGGACTGGGTCACCGACGTGACCAAGCAGCTAAAGCTGCCGAACGTCGAAGTGCTCGACGCGCCCTACGGCCAACTGCCCGACACCTCCAAGGTCGATCCGGCCAAGGACCTGGTCTTCACCTGGAACGGCACCACCTCGGGCGTCCGCGTCCCGAACGCCGACTTCATCAGCGCCGACCGCGAAGGCATCGTCATCTGCGACGCCACCAGCGCCGCCTTCGCCCAGGAGCTGGACTGGACCAAGCTGGATGTCGTGACCTTCTCCTGGCAGAAGGCCCTGGGCGGCGAGGGCGCGCACGGCGTGCTGATCCTGTCGCCCCGCGCCGTGGCCCGCCTCGAGAGCTACACCCCCGCCTGGCCGATGCCGAAGCTGTTCCGCATGACCAAGGGCGGTAAGATCGCCGCCGACATCTTCGAAGGCGCGACCATCAACACGCCCTCGATGCTGTGTGTCGAGGACGCCCTGGACGCCCTGAAGTGGGCCGCCTCGATCGGCGGGCTGGAAGCCATGCAGGGCCGCGCCGACCAGAACCTGGCGGTCATCGCCGACTGGGTCGAGCGTACGCCCTGGGTCGAGTTCCTGGCGGCCACGCCGGAGATCCGCTCCAACACCTCGGTGTGCCTCAAGGTCGTCGATCCCAAGATCGCGGCCCTGCCGGACGACGCCCAGGCCGACTTCGCCAAGAAGCTGGCCAGCCTGCTCGAGAAGGAGGGCGCGGCCCTCGACATCGGCGGCTACCGCGACGCCCCGGCCGGCCTGCGCATCTGGTGCGGCGCCACCGTCGAGGCCTCGGATCTCGAGGCCCTGACGCCCTGGCTCGACTGGGCGTTCGCCTCGGTCTGCGCCGAACTGGCCGCCGCTTAAGCACACCTGCAGCGACTGGAATCCTCGTCCCTCGATCTGTTCGGGACGGGGATTTCAGACCCCCTAAATCCGTAGCCGTCACCCGAAGTCCGTCGAAGGGCAGGGCGGCTCCCAGGACTGGAACACCAAATCATGGCTCCTCGCGTTCTCATCGCTGACAAGCTCAGCCCCGCCGCCGTCGACATCTTCAAGAACCGCGGCGTCGACTTCGACATCAAGGTCGGCCTGTCCAAGGACGAACTGATCGCCGTGATCGGCGACTATGACGGCATCGCCATCCGCTCGGGCGCCAAGCTCGACAAGGACGTGATCGCCGCCGCCCACAAGCTGCAGGTCATCGCCCGCGCCGGCATCGGCGTCGACAATGTCGACATCCCCGCCGCCACCGCCAAGGGCGTGGTGGTGATGAACACCCCGTTCGGCAACTCGATCACCACGGCCGAGCACGCCATCGCCATGATGTTCGCCCTGGCCCGTCAGCTGCCGGCGGCCGACGCCAGCACCCAGGCCGGCAAGTGGGAGAAGAACCGCTTCATGGGCGTGGAGCTGTACGCCAAGACCCTGGGCCTGATCGGGGCCGGCAACATCGGCGGCATCGTCGCCGACCGCGCCCTGGGCCTGAAGATGAAGGTCGTGGCCTACGACCCCTTCCTGAGCCCTGAGCGCGCCATCGAGATGGGCGTCGAGAAGGTCGAGCTGGAAGACCTGTTGGCCCGCGCCGACGTCATCACCCTGCACACCCCGCTGACCGACAAGACCCGCAACATCCTGTCGGCCGACAATCTGAAGAAGACCAAGAAGGGCGTGCTGATCGTCAACTGCGCCCGTGGCGGCCTGGTCGACGAAACGGCCCTGCGCGAACTGCTCGACAGCGGCCACGTGGGCGGCGCCGGCTTTGACGTGTTCGTCACCGAGCCGGCCAAGGAAAACCCGCTGTTCGGTTCGGACCGCGTGGTCGCCACCCCGCACCTGGGCGCCAGCACCAACGAAGCCCAGGAGAACGTCGCCCTGCAGGTCGCCGAGCAGATGAGCGACTACCTGCTGACCGGCGCCGTGACCAACGCCCTCAACAGCCCGTCGATCACGGCGGAAGAAGCCCCCAAGCTGAAGCCGTTCGTGGCCCTGGCCGAGAAGATCGGCGCCCTGGCCGGCCAGATGGTCGATTTCGGCATCTCCGCCATCGACATCGCCTTCGAGGGCGAGGTCTCCAAGCTGAACGTCAAGCCGATGACCTCGGCCGCGCTGGCCGGGATCCTCAAGCCGATGCTGGCCGAGATCAACATGGTCTCCGCGCCCGCCGTGGCCAAGGAGCGCGGCATCACCGTCTCGGAGAGCCGCCAGGAAGTCAGCCCCACCTATGACAGCCTGATGCGCGTCACCATCACCACCGAGAAGGGCAAGCGCGCCTTCGCCGGCACGGTGATCGCCGGCGCGCCCCGCATCGTCGAGGTCAAGGGCATGGAACTGGACGCGGGCTTCTCGCCGGCCATGCTCTACATCAACAACCTGGACAAGCCGGGCTTCATCGGCGCGCTGGGCATGCTGCTGGGCGAGGCGGGCGTCAACATCGCCACCTTCAACCTGGGCCGCCTGTCGGCAGACGAAGACGCCATCGCCCTGGTCGGCGTCGACCAGGCCCCGGACGAGGCCCTGCTGGCCAAGATCCAGGCCCTGCCGCACGTCAAGGAAGCGCGCGCGCTGACGTTCTAACGCCCTGAACCCTTCTCCCCCTTGCGGGAGAAGGTGTCAGCGAAGCTGACGGATGAGGGGTCTCTCAGAACCATCCGCCGCGTCCAGCCTGACCGCTGGGCGCGGCGGTTTTCGTTGGCGCGACCTCTCACCCGACGGTCCTTCGGACCGCCACCCTCTCCCGCAGGGGGAGAGGGGATGCTGGTGCAGACCGCGTGCAGGCCTCGACTGGATACGGCCAAGATCGCCGGCCGCCATGTTCAAGCCTCACCGGACCGGCTAGGTGCGGAGCATCCAGCCAGGAGCCCCGATGTCCCTCCGCGCCCGCAAGATCAACCGCATCGTCTTCATCGTCTTCCTGGCCGCCTCGGCCTACGCCCTGGCCCGGGCCCTGCTGCCGGACGACGACAGCATCGGCCTGATCCCCTGGGACAAGGCCAAGCACTTCATCGTCTTCTACGTGCTGAGCATCCTGGCCAGCCTGGCCCTGCCGCACAGCCGGCTGCACCGCATCGGCTTGGTCATCCTGGCGTTCGGCGGGGGGATCGAGATCCTGCAGGGCTTCGTCGGCCGCGACGCCTCGTGGTTCGACCTGTTCGCCGACGCCTGCGGCATCAGCGCCGCGTTCGGCCCGATGCTGGTGTCCAAGTGGTGGCGGGCCGAGGCGCGGTTTTAGCTTTCAAAGCTCCGCTCATCCCGGCGAATGCCGGGACCCAGATCCTATAGCTGAGTGGCTGATTGGAAGGGCGATGCGCGCTTGGCGTCATCCCCACGACCATTCCATCTGGGTCCCGGCCTTCGCCGGGATGAGCGGATTATTGGGATGGCTCAAAACTGCCCCCGCGCCCCTCGCCGTCCTTGAACCGCGCGGCCCCGGCCCGGGCCTCGCGGCGCAGCGGCTCCAGTCCGCCGACGCCCTCGACCTTCAGCGCCGCTTCCAGCGAGACGTCCCACTGGGCGAAGGCCGAGGCGCGGTCGGCGCGCAGGCAGATCTGCGGGAAGGCGGCGATCTGGGCGGCCAGTCCTTGAGCCGCGACGAGCGCCTCGCCCGCCGGGACCACGCGGTCCGCCAGGCCCCAGCTCAAGGCCTCGGCGGCCTCGACCGCCCGGCCGGTCAGGATCATGTCCAGCGCCCGGCCCTGGCCGACGATGCGCGGCAGCCGCACCGTGCCGCCGTCGATCAGCGGCACGCCCCAGCGCCGGCAGAACACCCCGAAGATCGCGCTCGTGGACGCCACCCGCAGGTCGCACCACAGGGCCAGCTCCAACCCGCCGGCCACCGCATGGCCCTCGACGGCGGCGATCACCGGCTTGGACAGCAGCCGCCGCGTCGGCCCCATGGGGCCCTCGCCGACCGGGTCGTAGCGCTCGCCCTCGCCCCCTTCTTGGTCTTGGGCGGCGGCGACCGCCAGGTCGAACCCGGCGCAGAACGTGCCGCCCGCCCCGGTCAGCACGGCGACGGCGGCCTCCGGATCGGCCTCGAAGGCGTCGAACGCCGCCCGCAGCTGCAGGGCGGTGTCGGGGTTCACGGCGTTGCGCTTTTCGGGGCGGTTGATGGTGACGGTCCAGACCGGGCCGTCGGTGTGGAGTTCGACTTCGGTCATCTGGAGCCTCCTGATCGCGGCGAACACCATGATGGGCTCCGCTTGACTCTCCAAGTCCGGAGGATCAGAACAAAAGTGGAACATCCTAGGTGTCTTGGGGAGTGTTGAGCATGCCCGGGGCGAAACCCGCCCTTTCGGCTTTGAGAGCCCAGATCGCCGCCATGGAAGCGGGGACTCGGACTCCGCCTCCCGTCCTGCCGTTCGGCGATCCGCGCATCGACGGCTGCTTTCCGGCCGGCGGCCTTCAACGCGGCGGCTGGCACGAGGTGGGCGGATCGGGGCTTGAAGAGGAGACGGGCGCGGCCCCGGCGGCCTTCACCGCCCTGATGCTGCGGCCGCTGGCGGCCAAGGGCGCGGTGGTCTGGGTGATGCGGCGCGACGACCTGCACGCGCCCGGCCTGGTCAATCTGGGCTTTCCGGTCGAGCGCCTGATCCAGGTCCGGGCCCGCGACGAGGCCGAGGTGCTGTCGGTGCTGGAGGACGCCCTGGCCACGGTCGGAGTCGCCGCCGCGATCGGCGAGGCCGAGACGCCCGACCTGAAGGCCGGCCGCCGCCTGCAGCTGGCCTGCGAGCGGCGCGGTTCGACCGGAGTGCTGCTGCGAAGACGGCCCTATGGCGGGCCGGTCGGCCCAAGGGGGAGCAGCTCGCGCGAGGTGTCGGGCTCGGCCGTCCAGACCCGCTGGCGCATCGCCGCCGCCCCCAGCCAGCCGCCGCCGGGCGATCCCGGCCTGGGCCCGCCGCGCTGGCGGGTCGAACTCGAACGCTGCCGGGGCGGCCGTCCCGGCGCCTGGATCCTCGAACAAGCGGAGGCCGCCGATGGCCCGCATTCTTTCCGTCTGGTGTCTAAGTTGGCCGATCACGACGTGGCGGCGAACGAACCCGAACTCCGGCTCGTCGGCTGAAGCGCCCGTCGCCCTGATCGCCACCGAAGGCGGCACGCGCCGCCTGGCCGCCGTCGACGMCGCGGCCGCGGCGCTCGGCCTCCACGTCRGCCAGAAGGCCGCCGACGCCGCGGCCCTGGTTCCCGACCTGCTCACCGCCGACCACGACCCGGACGGCGATCGCGCCGCGCTGGAGATCCTGTGCGACTGGTGCGTTCGGTTCTCGCCGGCCGTGGCCCTGGACGGGCTGGACGGCCTGCTGCTGGACGTCGAGGGCGTCTCGCATCTGTGGGGCGGCGAGGCGGCGATGCTCGACGACCTGCTGGCCCGACTGGAACGCTGGGGCGCGCCGGCGAGGGGGGCGATCGCCGACACCCCCGGCGCGGCCTGGGCCCTGGCCCGCTACGCCCCCGACCGCACGATCGCCCCGCCTGGCGGCCAGGCCCCGCTGCTGGCGTCGCTCCCGGTGGCGGCCCTGCGTCTGGACGAGGCCGCCCAGGCCCAGCTGCCGCGCCTGGGCCTGTTCCACGTCGGCCAGCTGCTGGCCCTGCCACGCGCCCAACTGGCCAAGCGCTTTGGCCTCGCCGCCTTGATGCGCATCGACCAGGCCCTGGGCGCGGCCCGCGAAGCCCTGACCTTCCGCCGTCCCGCCACCCCCTGGTTCGACCGCCTGGCCTTCTTCGAACCGATCAGCGCCCTGGAGGATCTGGAGCGGGTGACCGCCGACATCTGCGCCCTGCTGTGCGCCCGGCTGGAGGCCGAAGGGCAGGGGGCGCGGCGGTTCGAGCTGGTGTTCCACCGCCTGGACGGCCGTGACTATCCGCTGCGCGTGGGCCTGTCGCGCCCGGGCCGCGACCCCGCCCGCATCGCCAAGCTGCTGAAGCCCAAGCTGGACACGGTCGACCCGGGCTTCGGGATCGAGGTCGTCACCCTGTGGGCCGCCGATGTCGAGGCCCTGTCCGCCGCGCAGCGAAGCCTGGACGCCGACGGCGGGGTCAGCCTGGAGGAGGGCCTGGCGCCGCTGGTCGACCGGCTGATCAATCGCCTGGGCGAGGGGCGGGTCTGGCGGGCCGATCCGCATCAGAGCCACGTGCCGGAACGCTCGGTGCGCCGCGCCGCGCCGCTGGACCCGACGCCGGAAACGGCCTGGGATCCCGACCGGCCCAGGCCCTCCCGCCTGCTGCGTCGTCCCGAGGCCATCGAGGTGGTGGCCAAGCTGCCGGACGACCCGCCGGTCCAGTTCCGCTGGCGCGGCAAGTCGCGCCGCGTGCGCCTGGCCGAGGGGCCAGAACGGATCGGCCAGGAATGGTGGCGCAAGGCCTTCGACGAGGTCGGGCCCGGCAAGGTGCGCGACTATTACCGAGTGGAGGACGAGGCGGGCGAGCGGTTCTGGATCTTCCGGGCCGGGCTTTATGGCGACGGGGAGAAGATCCCGAAGTGGTGGTTGCATGGCCTGTTTGGGTAGCCGCGCACTTGCCCCCACCTGGCGGCTGCGCCGCCTGTCCGCCCCCATAGGGGGCGAAGGACCGCCGCGCGGGTCCTCTTCCCCCTATGGGGGAAGGAGGGCCGTCGGCCCGAAGGGGGCAAGGGCGTGTTCATGAAAACCCACGCCTACGCCGAACTCCAGGCCACCACCAACTTCTCCTTCCTGCGCGGCGCCTCCCACGCCCAGGAGCTGATGCTGACCGGCCAGGCCCTGGGCCTGAGCGCCGTGGGCGTCGCCGACCGCAACACCCTGGCCGGGGTGGTGCGGGCCTGGACGGCGGCCAAGGACCTGGACATCCGCGCCCTGACCGGCTGCCGGCTGGACTTCATGGACGGCACGCCCAGCCTGCTCTGCTACCCGTCCGACCGCGAAGCCTTCGCCCGCCTGACCCGCCTGCTGACCGTCGGCCAGCGCCGGGCCGAGAAGGGCGAATGCCACCTGTTCTGGAAGGACTTTCTCGAACATGCCGACGGCCAGCTGGCCCTGATCGTGCCGCCGGCGAAACTGGACGAAGCCTTCGAGACCGACCTGACCCGCATGGCCGGCGAACTGCGCGGACGGGTCTGGCTGGCCGCCAGCCGGGCCTACGCCGCCCAGGATCTGAAGCGCCTGTCGCGGCTGTCCGACCTGGCCCGCGACGCTCGCGCGCCGATGGTCGCCACCAACGACGTGCTCTATCACGGCCCCGAGCGGCGGCCGCTGCAGGACGTGATGACCTGCATCCGCGAAGGCTGCACGATCACCGAGGCGGGCTTTCGCCTGGAAGCCAACGCCGAGCGCCACATCAAGACCCCGGTCGAAATGGCCCGGCTGTTCGAGCGCTGGCCCCAGGCGGTGGAGCGCACGATCGAGATCGTCGAGCGCATCGGTTTCGACCTGGGCCAACTGAACGAACAGTATCCCGACGAACCTGTGCCGCCCGGCAAGAGCGCCATGCAGCACCTGACCGATC
>NZ_JBFTZS010000128.1:0-10634 GCF_056406675.1 Caulobacter sp. P1_B12_2
TCATGATGTGTTCTCCGACGATAATCTGTCGGGCGCCCGACGCGTCCGATGGAGGCCATAAAGCGCCACCTCGCCTGAACGTTCCCAGAGCCTGCGGTTATGTTCCGTTCATGTGGCGCGGCGTGAACGGAAACGGCGCCGTGACCGTTGTCTCGTCGGGTCAAGCTCGTGGCCCGAGTGGGGGCGAGAAGCGTGACGCTGCAACAGGGACTGTCCTTCGCTCTGATCGGCGCGACGGTGCTGTGCTTCATCTGGGGTCGCTGGCGCTACGACCTGATCGCGCTGGGCGCCTTGGCCGTGGGGGTGGTGTTCGGCCTGATTCCGATCAAGTCGGCCTTCGACGGATTTTCAAACGACATCGTCATCATCATCGCCAGCGCCCTGGTGCTGAGCGCGGCGATCTCGCGGTCGGGCCTTGTCGACACCCTGATGGCGCCGTTGCTGCCGCACCTGAAGGACGAACGCACCCAGGTGCCCGTGTTGTCGACGGTCACCACGCTGTTGTCGATGGTCACCAAGAACGTCGGCGCCCTGGCGCTGATGCTGCCCTCGGCCCTGCGGATCGCCAGAAACACCGGCGTCCCGCCGAGCCGGCTGCTGATGCCGATGTCCTTCGGCTCGCTGGTCGGCGGGCTGGCCGTGCTGGTCGGCACCTCGCCCAACATCATCGTCTCGGAAGTGCGGCAGGAAGCGCTGGGCAAACCCTTCGCCATGTTCGACTTCATGCCGGTGGGCGGGACGCTGGCCGTGCTGGCGATCCTCTACCTGTCGTTCGCCTATCGCCTGCTGCCCAAGGGGCGGGAGGCCGCTATCGATATCGACGCCGCCCTGGCGGCCAACGCCTATGTCACCGAGGTTGAGATCCCCGACGGCTGGAGTTTCGAACAGTCGCGGGTCGCCGATCTGCGGAAGGCGGCGGGCGAGGCGGTGGCCGTCGTCGCCCTGCTGCGCGCCCGCAAGCGGATCGCCTCGCCGCATCCTAATCGCAAGCTGCTGCCCGGCGACGTGCTTCTGCTGGAGGGCCAGCACCAGGAACTGAACGAGCTGATCGTCAAGGCCAAGCTCAAGCTGACCGACGCCGACCGCCCTGTCGTGATGGAGGAGCCGACCGACGAGGTGCGGGTGGTCGAGGCGGTGATCGGCGCGGAGTCCGACCTGATCGGCCAGACGGCCAAGACCTTGGCCCTGAACCATACCTACGGCGTCAACCTGCTGGGCGTCAGTCGCGCGGGCTATCGCATGGCCGGCCGCCTGGCCGCCGTGCGGATGAGGGCCGGCGACATCCTGGTGCTGCAGGGCGCCGAACAGAAGCTGCCGACCGCCCTGCAGACGCTGGGCTGYCTGCCGCTGGCCGAACGGGAGGTGCGGCTGGGCGGCATGCGCCACGCCCTGCTGCCGACCGCCATTCTGGCCGTGGCCATGCTGCTGGTGGCGTTCGGCGTGCTGCCGGTGGCCGGCGGCTTCTTCGCGGCCGCCGTCGTCGTGGTCGCCAGCGGAGCCCTGCGGATGCGCGAGGCCTACGCGGCGCTGGACGCGCCTGTCCTGGTGCTGGTGGCGGCCCTGATCCCCGTCAGCGACACGGTCCAGGCCAGCGGCGGCACCGACCTGATCGCCGGCTGGCTGTCGGGCGCCTTCCATGGCATGCCGCCGCTGCTGACCCTGACGGCGATGATGGCGGTGGCGATGGCGGCCACGCCGTTCCTGAACAACGCCGCCACGGTGTTGATCGTGGCCCCGATCGGCCTGGGCCTGGCCAAGCACCTGGGGCTGAGCCCCGACCCGTTCCTGATGGCGGTGGCGGTCGGGGCGGGCTGCGACTTCCTCACGCCTGTCGGTCACCAGTGCAACACCCTGGTGCTGGGGCCTGGGGGGTACAGATTCGGCGACTATGCCCGGTTGGGCGCGCCGCTCACCGTCTTGATCCTGGTCGTGGCCCCCAGCCTGATCGCCTTGGTCTGGCCCTTCGCGGGCCGCTGACGGACAAGACGGATCAGTAGACGTCTTCCGGATTGAGGGCCGGCTCGGAGGCGATCTGGCCGTCTGCGTCGGTGAACACCTGGGCGGCGGCCGTCTCGGCCGCGCCGCGTCGTTCCTCGCCGATATAGTCGTGGTCGATCTTGCGACGGCGGCAGGGGCCGAAATAGGCGCCGGCCCGGACGAAGTCGCGCGGGTTGTTGATCACCTCATTGACCCGGTGCAGCACGCCGCGGGCGGTGAGGGGTTTGGCCAGGAACTCGGTGACGCCGGCCATGCGGGCTTCGTCGAGGCTGGCGCGGGTGGCGTGGCCCGTGACCATGATGATCGGCGTGTAGGGGTTGCTGCTGGCCGGCGAGGTGCGAACCCAGCGGATGAAGGCCAGGCCGTCGACCGGCTGCATCATCAGGTCGGTGAAGATGATGTCGACTTCGCGCTCGGTGACGATCTTCAGCGCCTCGACGCCGTCGCTCGCCACGAATATCTTGCGGATGCCCAGCGACTTCAGGACCGTGGCGATGATCTCGCGCATCGGCTCATTGTCGTCGATGATGAGCACCGTCAACGGACGCAGATCGGGCGCGCTCAAAACTCATCCCCCCGGAAGTCGCGGAGCCACGATACGCCGCCGCAGCCTTACTTCCAGAGATTGTACGAACCGTAGTTTCGAAACCGTTGACGCGATGACAAATTGTCGCGGAAATTCAGCCGCTTATGTTTAACAAAGCGTACGGCGAAGTTTCCAGTCGGGGCAGCGGCCTAGCGGCGGTCCTGCGGACGGTTGCCGGGGGTGTCGTCATCCTGAGGCAGCATGCCGCCGCGACCGACGTTGCCCAGCAGCTGTTCGAGGATCGTCATCTCGCGGCCGCGGGTCGGGGTCTCATGGCCGTTGTAGGCGATGACCTTGCCGTCCTTCAGGGTGAAGGTGTCGACCGAGGCGACCTTTTCGTCGGCCGGGTTGAACTTGATCGCCACCACGTCGCGCTTGATCACTCGCGGCTTGTAGAAGGCCACGCGGTCGGTCGTCTGCGAGATGTAGTACCAGGCGTTCGCGTCGAAGGTGGAGGTGGCCGAGGGCGAGCCCAGCTTTTCCGTGACGGTCGACTTGCTGTCCTCGCCGATCTTCATGTCTGACGGCTTGGCTTCGATGGCCTGAAAGCCCGAATAGCTCGTCAGCGGCGTACAGCCCCCGGCGACGACGGCGAGGCCGATGACGGCGGCGGCAAGAACGGCAGGACGAAACATTGAGGCTCCGGAACCTAGGCAGGCTGACTTTGACCTATCGCCCGCGCGGGCTTAGTTCAATGGTCCGCGTGGACCGAACGGCTAACTAGTTCCGTGTCGCGGCGAAATCGAGGCGAAGTGATGTTTCTGGACCGGCTGCTCAAACCCAGGCCCGCCAAGGCGGCGGGGGGCAAACTGTACGCCTCGGCGGTGGCTCAGGCCCGCTCGCCCGCGTTTTACGTCCAGATGGGCGTTCACGACTCGATGGAGGGCCGGTTCGAGCTGTTCACCCTGCACGTGGCCCTGCTGCTGGAGCGGCTGAAGGCCCAGGGCGAGTCGGCGGCCGAGGTCTCGCAGGAGACGTTCAACGCCTATACGCGCGGCCTGGACGACGCCTTCCGCGAGATCGGCGTGTCCGACACCGCCGTCGGCAAGAAGATGAAAAAGCTGGTGGGCGCAGCCTACGGGCGCCTCAAGGCGTTCGACGAGGCGGCGACCGCCTTGCCAGACCGCTCGGTGCTGAGCGCCGCCCTGGCCCGCACGGCCTTCGAGGAACGCGGCGAGGGCGACGTGGCCGGCCTGACGGACTATGTGGTCGCCGCCCGCGACCGACTGGCGGCGCAACCGCTCGAGACCCTGCTGCAAGGAGAGGCCCAATGGCCGAAGGCGTGATCGATCCCTGGCCCTACAGCGTCACGCTGGGGCGCATGGGGCGCGGCCAGGAACTGCGCTTCGAGCTGGATGAAGCGGCGCGCAAGGATCTGGCCAAGACCTTGAACCTGGTTTCGCTCGACTCCCTGGACGCCGAGGTCTTCCTGCGGCCCTGGATGGACGGGGCCGAGGTCTCGGGCCTGATCCGGGCGCGCGTCACCCAGGTGTGCAGCGTCTCGGCCGACGAGTTCGAGGAGCCGGTCGAATCACGCTTCTCGGTGCGCGTGCTGCCGGCCACCAGCGAAAACACCTCTCCGGACGAGAACGGCGACCTGGCGCTCGATCCGGAAGGCGACGATCCGCCCGACGTGCTCGAGGGCGAGACCATCGACGTCTCGGGCTATGTGATCGAACACCTGGCCCTGGAGCTGGACCCGTTTCCCCGCAAGCCGGGCGCGGTGTTTCAACCCCCGGCTGAACCGGTGGATCTTTCACCCTTCGCCGCGTTGAAAAAGCTGAAGAGCGACCCCGACACCGGGGCGGAAGGGGGCTGAAAATGGCCGATTCCTTCCGCTTGCGTGATATTCTCGCGGCTGTATCGTCCCGCCGCCTTGCCATCACCCTCGAACGGGCGGTGCGCCGCTACAGGAGCCGATAGCGCCTCGTGCCTAACCCCGTAGTCATTTCGATCGACGCCATGGGCGGGGATCACGGCCCGGCCGTGATCGTTCCCGCCGTGGCGCTCGCCGCCAAGACCCTTCCCGACGTCCGTTTCCTGCTGCATGGCGACGAAGCCCAGCTGAACGCTCAACTGGCCAAGTCTCCGGCCGCCCGCGCCGTCAGCGAGGTGCGCCACACCGACAAGGCGATCTCCATGGAGGAGAAGCCCGCCCAGGCCATGCGCCGGGGCAAGGGCACAAGCCTGTGGAACGCGGTCGAGGCCATCCGCAACAACGAAGCCGCGGCCTGCGTCTCGGCCGGCAACACCGGCGCCTTGATGGCGATCTCCAAGCTGATCCTGCGCATGGGGGCCAATCTGGAGCGCCCGGCGATCGTGGCCAGCTGGCCGACGATGCAGGGCGTCTCGGCGGTGCTGGACGTCGGCGCCAATGTCGAGAGCGACGCCAAGCAACTGATCGAGTTCGCGATCATGGGCGCGGCCTTCCACCACGCGGTGCACGGCTCCCAGCGGCCCACCGTGGGCCTGCTGAATGTCGGGTCCGAGGACCAGAAGGGCCATGAGGAGGTGCGCGAGGCGCACGCCATCCTCAAGGAAACCAAGCTGGACTTCGACTATCGCGGCTTCGTCGAAGGCACCGACATCGCCAAGGGCACGGTCGACGTGGTCGTCACCGACGGCTTCACCGGCAATGTCGCCCTGAAGACCGCCGAGGGCCTGGCCCGGTTCTTCGCGGCCGAGATCAAGTCCACCCTGACCTCGGGCCCCCTGGCCATGCTGGGGGCGGTGATCGCCTCGGGCGCGCTGAAGAAGATGCGCCGGCGTCTGGATCCCGGCCGGGTCAACGGCGGCCCGCTGCTGGGTCTCAACGGCATCGTGGTCAAGAGCCACGGCGGGGCGGACGTGATCGGCTACGCCTCGGCGATCCGCGTGGCGGTCGACCTGGCGCGCAGCGACTTCTCGGCCGAGATCGACCGCAATCTGAAACGCCTGACCGAAACCGGCCTCAAAACCGGCGCAGAAGGCGAAGCGACTGGAGGCGTGTCGGGCGCCGAAGGTCAGGGAGCTTCCGAGTGAGCGTAATTCGTAGCGCCGTCACCGGCGTCGGGGCCTATCTGCCGGACAACGTGGTCACCAACGATCAGTTGGCCGAAACCGTCGACACCAGCGACGCCTGGATCGTCGAGCGCACGGGCATCCGCCAGCGCCACATGGTGGCCGACGACCAGCCGGTCTCGGACCTGGCCTTCCGCGCCGCTCAGCAGGCGCTGGAGCGGGCCGGCAAGACCGCTGCCGACGTCGATCTGATCATCGTCGCCACCACCACCCCGGACATGACCTTCCCGGCCACCGCCACCATCGTTCAGCGCAAGCTGGGCGCGCCGGTCGGCATCGCCTTCGACATCCAGGCCGTCTGCTCGGGCTTCGTCTACGCGCTCAGCGTCGCTGACGGCTTCGTGGCGCGTGGTCACGCCAAATGCGCCCTGGTGATCGGGGCCGAGGCGATGWCCCGGCTGATGGACTGGACCGACCGCGGCACCTGCGTGCTGTTCGGTGACGGGGCCGGCGCGGTGGTGCTGGAGCCGCGCGAGGGGCAGGGGACCACGGCCGACCAGGGCATGCTGGGCTTCGCCCTGCGCGCCGACGGCACGAAGCAGGAGCTGCTCTATGTCGACGGCGGTCCGTCGACCACGGGCACGGTCGGCAAGCTGCGCATGCTGGGCAACCAGGTGTTCAAGCACGCTGTGATCAACATCTCCGAGGCGATCCACGCGGCGGCCAAGGTGGCRGACGTGACGATCCCCGAGGTCGACTGGTTCATCCCGCACCAGGCCAACCAGCGGATCCTGGCCGGCGTCGCCCATCGGGTGGGCATCGACGAGGACAAGGTGATCTCCACCGTCGCCCTGCACGCCAACACCTCGGCCGCCTCGATCCCCCTGGCCTTCGCCCAGGGAATCGCCGACGGCCGCATCAAGCCGGGCCAGCTTTTGCTGCTCGAGGCGATGGGCGGCGGACTGACCTGGGGCGCCTGCGTTCTGCGACTTTAAGGCCAAGCTTGGCGGTTTTCGGCCGCTAGCTTGCGCTATCGTCTCAAGTCTTGGCGCTCAGCCTTTGACTCCATGCGATAATCGCGGCATGCAGGCTTGAGTTGATGAGAGCGCGTTGCAGAAACACGGGGCTCCACCCTGTCGGACGCGAGCGCTCTGGGGTTTGTCAATCCAGCGTAAGGGGGCGTCATGAAAGGCGCGACACTGACCCGGGCCGATCTCTGTGAGGCGGTCCACGAAGAAGTCGGTCTGACTCGCCAGGATTGTGCGGGCCTGGTCGAACGCACTCTGGATCTGGTCGCCGAGGCGCTGGAGCAGGGCGAAACGGTCAAGCTTTCCGGTTTTGGCGTTTTCCAGGTGCGCGACAAGCGGGCCCGCATGGGCCGCAATCCCAAGACGGGCGAGCCCGCCGAGATCGAGCCCCGCCGGGTGATCGGTTTCCGGGCCTCGCAAGTCATGAAGGCGCGAATTGACCGCGCCCTCGGCGGCTAAGAAGGAATCGCTGCGGTGGCGAAGGGGCCCAACGCCTTCCGCACGATTTCCGAAGCCGCCGACGAGCTGGGCGTGCCGCAGCATGTCCTGCGCTTCTGGGAAACCAAGTTCTCGTTCATTCGCCCGATGAAGCGGGCCGGCGGGCGGCGGTTCTACCGCCCGCAGGACATCGCCGTGCTGAGCGGCGTGCGCGCCCTGCTGCACGCCGAGGGCTACACCATCAAGGGCGTGCAGAAGCTGCACCGCGAGCAGGGGCTGACCCATGTGATCGCCGCGGGCCTGGGCGACAACGGCTCGGCCTCGCTGGACGTCCTGACCGCCGCCGCCGCCATCGATTCGCCGCCGCGAGGCGAACTGGCCGACGAGGCGAGGGGCCGGCTGGTGTCGGCGCTGGACGACCTGCAGGCCGTCAAAGCCCGGCTGGACGGGCTTTTGCGGGGGCTCTGAAGCCCGCTTCAAATCCCTGGGAATTCACCGAGAAATCCCATTGCTCCCGGCAAGGCTCGCACCTATAAGGGCGCTCCTTCCGGATCGGAGCGTGGCGCAGCCTGGTAGCGCACTTGACTGGGGGTCAAGGGGTCGCAGGTTCGAATCCTGTCGCTCCGACCATTCCTCCCCGTGGGGAATTGGAGACCGGAAGAATGGAAAGGCCGCCCTTCGGGGCGGCCTTTTTCGTTTGTGGGCGCCGTGCGTCCTTCGAGGCTCGCCTATGGCTCGCACCTCAGGATGAGGAACGTGTGTTGCTTCTGAATTCCTCATCCTGAGGCGCCCGCGCAGCGGGCCTCGAAGGACGCAGGGTCTCAGAGCCTCTTGTCCGCCTTGCCCATCCAAGACATCAGCGGCATCAGCGGCACACCCCAGCCCATGCCGGCGATCACGAAATAGATCAGGTGCACGGCGCGATTGTTGGGCAGGTAGTCGTAGAGGCTGGTGAAGGCCCAGATCCAGGCGGCCAGGAACACCAGGATGCCAATCCCGCCTAAAAGCTTACGCAGGCGGGCGGGAATGAGAGGAGCGCTCAAGCGGGTCTCCGGAAGACACTCGAAACTAGGCCGAGAACGGCCAGGAAGAAGATCGCGCCCACGCTGGAGACCAGCAGGCTGCCGAGGAAGCCGTCGAACTGAAGCTCCAGCCGCTGGGCGATGAAGGTTCCGATGAACGAACCCACGACCCCGATCAAGAGCTTGGTGAACAGCGCATGCCGGCGGGCCAGCACCAGGTCGGCGACATAGCCGGCCAGGATGCCGATCACCACGGCAACGAAAACGCCAACCCCGCTCATGATGTTCTCCGACCCCCAGGCGCATATGGGCCCGAACGCACCATCGCACGTGAGGCCTTACGCGTCATGAGGCCATGGACGAAGGCGCGCGTCAGGCGTACGGCAAGGCTTCGCCGTATTTCGGCCCTCAACTGACGTTCTTTCCGGCTGTCATGACGTCCTTTTTGCGTTCCGATCGTTCGAGGCCCGTGGCCATCTGGCTGTTCGTCGTGGCCGTCCTGGTGTTTGGCATGGTGGTGGTCGGAGGCGCGACGCGCCTGACCGACTCGGGTCTCTCCATCACCCAGTGGAAGCCGATCATGGGCGCGCTGCCGCCGATGTCGGAGGCCGCCTGGCAGGCCAATTTCGCGCTCTACAAGCAGATCCCGCAGTACAAGCTGGTCAATGCCGGCATGACGCTGGAGGCCTACAAGGGCATCTTCTGGTGGGAGTGGGCGCATCGCCTGCTGGGCCGGCTGGTGGGCGCCGCGTTCGCCCTGCCGTTCGCGTTCTTCCTGATCCGCCGAATGATCCCGCGCCGCCTGATCTGGCGCTGCGCCGTGCTGCTGGGCCTGGGCGGCCTGCAGGGGCTGGTGGGCTGGTGGATGGTGTCCAGCGGCCTGTCCGAGCGGGTCTCGGTGGCCCCCGAGCGGCTGATGATCCACCTGGGCCTGGCCCTGATCCTGTTCGTCTTTCTGATCTGGACCGCCCTGGACGCCTGGTCCGGCTCGCCGCGCATCGAGGAGCGGACAGACTGGCGCGGCTGGGCCCTGGGCTTTCTCGGTGCGGTGTTCTTCCAGAGCCTGCTGGGCGCCCTGGTGGCCGGCAACGACGCGGGGCTGGTCTATAACGATTGGCCGCTGATGAACGGCGCGCTGATCCCGGCCGAATACGCCGGCCACGGCTTCTGGGGCACGATCGCCCACAGCGCCGGCGCGGTGCAACTGCATCATCGGCTGATGGCCTATGCCCTGTTCGTCGCCGCCATCGTCATCGGTGTCGCCGCGACCCGTTCGCGCCGACTGCCGGAGGATGGCAAACTTCTGGCCTTCGTGTTGGTCGGGGTGGTGTTCGTGCAGGCGGGCCTGGGGATCTGGACCCTGATGGCCGTGGTGCCGCTGGCCCTGGGCGTGCTGCACCAGGCCGGCGCGGCGATCCTGCTGGCCACGGCCACGGCCTTCGCCTGGCGGGTGCGACGACCTTAGGCGCGTTGCGTCCTTCGAGGCTCGCCTGAGGCTCCCGCGCGGCGGGCCTCGAATGACGCACGGCTTTCCAGGCCAAGGCTCAAAGAACTGTCACGAAACGCCAGCACAGGACGTCCGACGTCCTTGCTGGAGCCTCCTGTGACCCGCGCCTCCCTGTTCCTCGCCGCCGCCCTCGTCGCCCTGTCCTCGACCGCCGTGGCCGCGCCGAAACCCAAGCCCGCCGCCAAGCCCGTGGCGGCCGCCGTGACCAACGCCGCGCCGAACGACGCCTACTACCAGGCCGGTCAGGCCGCCCTGGCCAAAGCCCTGACGGTCAATCCCCGGACCGGCAAGGCCAAGAACGTCATCCTGTTCCTGGGCGACGGCATGGGCATTTCCACCGTGGTCGCCAGCCGCATCTACGAAGGCCAGCAGCGCGGTGTCGACGGCGAGAGCAATGCGCTGGCGTTCGAGAAGCTGCCCTGGACGGCCCTGTCCAAGACCTACAGCCACGACACCCAGGTGACCGACAGCGCCGCGGGCATCACCGCCATCACCACCGGCGTGAAGACCCGCAACAAGGTCATCGGCCTGACCGGCGTCGCCAAGCCGGAGAGCTGCGCCAGCGAGGTCGGCCAGCGGGTCGAGACGATCGCCGAACTGGCCAAGGCCCACGGCCTGTCGGCGGGGGCGGTGACCACCACCCGCATCACCCACGCCACCCCGGCCGGGACCTACGCCCACACCGCCTATCGCGACTGGGAAGGCGACGGCGACATGCCGACCGACGCCCTGGCCGCCGGCTGCAAGGACATCGCCCGCCAACTGGTCGAGGCTCCGGCCGGCCTGCGCCTGGACGTGGCGCTTGGGGGAGGGCGCTCGCGCTTCCTGCCCGAGGCCAAGGACGGCAAGCGCGCCGACGGCCGCGACCTGACCGCCGAGTGGCTGAAAACTCCGAGCGCCGCCTACGTGACCACCGACGCCGAGCTGGCGGCGCTGGACCCGGCCAAGACCGGCCCGGTGCTGGGCCTGTTCGCCAATGAGCACCTGCCCTACGAGGTCGAGCGGCCGATCCTGGGCGAGGGCGTGCCGACCCTGGCGGCCATGGCGACCAAGGC
>NZ_JBFTZS010000129.1:0-10563 GCF_056406675.1 Caulobacter sp. P1_B12_2
CCGCCCACATCCGTGTGGGCCAGCCGGCGGTGGTCCAGGTCGACGCCCTGGGCGGGCTGAAGCTGCGCGGCCATGTCGAGCGCCTGGGGCCGGCCACCGGCTCGGAGTTCGCGGTGATCAAGCCCGACAACGCCACGGGCAACTTCACCAAGGTGGTCCAGCGCCTTCCGACCCGCATCGCCCTGGATCCGGACCAGGACGGCGTCGCGCGGCTGCGGCCGGGGATGAGCGTGGTGGCGCGGGTGGATACGGCGCGGCATTAGGCGGCGGCCAGCAGCAACCATTCGCCACGCCCAGGCATTCCAGCAGCAAATCTTGGCTGTCAGGAATCAAAGACATGAACGGTGTGGGCTTTATCGGCGCGATCATCATCGGCATCTTCGCCGGCTGGATCGCTGAACAGATCATGGGCCGCAATCACGGCCTGATCACCAACCTGATCGTCGGCCTGGTCGGCGCGCTGATCGGCGCGTTCCTGGCCAGCATGTTCAACATTCACTTCATGGGCTGGATCGGCAGCCTGATCATCTCGACCATCGGCGCGATCGTGCTGCTGTTCCTGCTGGGCCTGTTCAAGGGCCGCAACCGGGTTTGAGCTGAAATACGGCCCTGATCCTTCTCCCCTTGCGGGAGAAGGTGGTGGCGCATCCGCTGGATGAGGGGTCTCTCAGATCTCCGACGCCGCGCCCAGCCTGACCGCTGGGCGCGGCGTTTGCGTTTATCGACCCCTCACCCGACCTCGCTTCGCGAGGCCGCCCTCTCCCGCGGGGGGAGAGGGAAGGTCAGCTCACCGCCGCTTGGATGACATCGTCGCTCGCCGGCCCGCGCCGCAGGCGCTGCGCCGTGTTGTCCAGAAGGAAGCCGGGAATGTCGGCGATCGGCATGGGCCGGCCGAACAGATAGCCCTGGAAATGGTCGCAGCGCATGTCCTCGAGGATCGAGGCCTGCTCGGCGGTCTCCACCCCCTCGGCGGTGACCTCCAGGTTCAGGGTGCGGCCCAGCAGGGTGATGGTGCGCAGGATGTCGGCGATGGCCGGATTGCCCGACATCTCGGCGACGAAGGTGCGATCGATCTTGATCTTGTCGAACGGGAACCGCCACAGATAGGCCAGGCTGGAATAGCCCGTGCCGAAATCGTCCATGGCGATCCGCACGCCCAGGTCCTTCAGGGCCTGAAGCTGCTCCAGGGTGCCGGCGGTGTCGCGCAGCAGCAGGCCCTCGGTGATCTCCAGCTCCAGCCGCGAGGGCGCCAGACCCGAGGCGTCCAGGGCCCGGCGCACCTGATCGACCAGGTCGCCAGTCGCGAACTGGTTGGGCGACAGGTTGACCGCCACCTTCAGCGTCGCGGGCCACGAGGCGGCCTGGCGGCAGGCCTCGTTCAGCACCCACTCGCCGATCTTGCAGATCAGGCCCCACTGCTCGGCGCATTCGATGAAGTCGTCGGGTCCGACCAGGCCGCGTCGCGGGTGCTGCCAGCGCAGCAGGGCCTCGAAGCCGGTCGTCTCGTGGGCCTTGGCGCCGATCAAGGGTTGGAAGAACAGCTTCAGCTCGTCGTTGCGCAGGGCCGAGCGCAGGTCGATCTCCAGGGCCCGGCGTTCCTGGGCCCAGATGTCCATGGTCGCCTCGAAGAACCGGTAGGCTCCGCGTCCGTCGCCCTTGGCGCGGTAGAGGGCCAGGTCGGCGTTCTTCAGCAGGGTGTCGGCGTCGTCGGCGTCGGTCGGCGCCACGGCGATGCCGACGCTGGCCCCGATCGACACATGGTGGTCGTTCAGCTCGTAGGGCAGGGCCAGGGTGTCGACGATGGCCTGGGCCAGGACGCCCAGRCTGCCGGGCTCCAGGTCCTCGCGGACGAC
Organism: Caulobacter sp. P1_B12_2; assembly: GCF_056406675.1. Taxonomy (NCBI): domain Bacteria; kingdom Pseudomonadati; phylum Pseudomonadota; class Alphaproteobacteria; order Caulobacterales; family Caulobacteraceae; genus Caulobacter; species Caulobacter sp. P1_B12_2. The sequence goes on from NZ_JBFTZS010000129.1 coordinate 1,854, forward strand.
CACGGCGAATTCGTCGCCGCCCAGGCGGGTGACGATCCCGGTCTGGCCCACGCAGGCGCGCAGGCGACGGGCCGCCTCGATCAGCAGGGCGTCGCCGATCGGATGGCCCAGGCTGTCGTTGACGCCCTTGAAGTGATCCAGGTCCAGGCACAGGACCGCGCAGCCCGAGGTCTGGCCCTTGGCGTCCCACGCGCCGCTCAGGGCCTGCAGGAACGACAGGCGGTTGGGCAGGCCGGTCAGCACGTCGTAGTGAGCCAGGCGGGTGATGCGCTCCTGGTCCTTGCGGGCCTGGGTGACGTCGGCGCCGACGCCCCGGAAGCCGACGAAGGCGCCGTCCAGGCCGTGGATCGGCTTGCCGCTCAGCGCCCACCAATGAAGTTCGTCGCCGACCAGGACCGACACGACGACGTCGCGGAACGCCTTCTGCGCGACCAGCAGTCCGGTCAGGTTCGCAAGACCGTCGGGCGCCTCGGTCAGTTCGGCGCCCAGCTCGCCGACCCGCAGGCCCAGCAAGTCTTCACGCAGGCGACCGGCGGCTTCGGCCATGCGTTCGGAGACATAGGTCAGGGCGCCGGTCGCATCGACCTCCCAGAGCCAGTCGCTGGAGCCTTCCTCGAAGTCGCTGAGCAGCAGGCTGACCACCTGTTTCTGGCGCTCCAGCTCGTCGCCGGCCACCAGGCGGTCGACGAAGACCTTGGCGTGCGACAGGCACGACAGGCCCACGACCAGGTAGCAGAAGATCAGAAGTCCGGCCAAGGCCAGCAGAACGGGCTCGTGGCTGGTCAGCAGCACCCACAGCGAGCCGACGACCAGCGGAGTCGTATAGGACAGCGCCGCCATCGGCAGAGTCAGCAAGGCGAAGCTGCCGACGCCGATCATCCCGGCCATCAGGGCCACGACCAGCATGCTCATGTGGATGCCGGCGTCGTGCAGGGCCAGGGCCGGCAGCAGGCCCCAGATGCAGCCCAGCAGGCCGGCCTGCAGGGCCACGCGCCGCGCGCCCCGGGCCGAAACGGTGTTCTTGGCGCTCTTGCGGCGGCGGGCGGCCAGCCAGCCGCGCAGGCCCAGCAGGGCGTAGCAGGTCACGACGGTCGACCAGATCAGCAGGGTGACGCGGTGATGGCCGCCCAGGCCGGCCAGGCAGACCAGTTGGGCGTTGACGATGTTGGCGGCCATCATCACCGGCGTCAGGCGTTGGATGCTGACCAGTTGTTCGAAGCGGACCCGGCCCGCGATGGCCTCGGGCGCGACCGGCAGGTAGCGCGCCAGCGGCGCGACGATCCGTGCGGCGATCTGCGAAAGGGCGGAAATCTGGCGCACGACGCATCCTGCAATCTCAGGACGCCCCCGCATCCTGCGCGTGCACCGTATCGGTGGTTTCTGAAGCGGCGGTTAACCGTAAGCGCGGCGAAACGGCACGAAAAAGCCCGCCGCCTCGGAAGGCGGCGGGCTTCTTGATCGTCGGTCCCGGATTGTTCCGGGAACTGACTATTCTTCCCGGACGCGACGCTTGCGGAACGACGGGTTCAGAACCTGCTTGCGCAGGCGGATGTTCTTGGGCGTGACTTCGACCAGCTCGTCTTCCTCGATATAGGCGATGGCCTGCTCGAGGGTCATGCGGCGCGGCGGGGTCAGGCGGATGGCTTCATCCTTGCCCGAGGCGCGGATGTTGTTCAGCTGCTTGGCCTTCATCGGGTTGACGTCCATGTCATCACCACGGGCGTTTTCGCCGATGATCATGCCAAGGTAGGTCTTCTCGCCGGCGCCGACGAACATGACGCCGCGATCTTCCAGGTTCCACAGCGCGAAGGCCGCGGTTTCGCCGTCCGAGTTCGAGATCAGCACGCCCTTGCGCTGTTGGTCGAGCGGGCCCTTGTAGGGTTCGTAGTGGCTGAACACGCGGTTCAGCACGCCCGAACCGCGGGTGTCGGTCAGGAACTCGCCCTGATAGCCGATCAGCGAGCGCGACGGAGCGACCAGCGAGATGCGGGTCTTGCCGGCGCCCGACGGACCCATGTCCTTCAGCTCGGCCTTACGTTGCGAGAGCTTTTCGATGACGATGCCCGAGAACTCGTCGTCGACGTCGATCATGACGTCTTCCATCGGCTCAAGGCGTTTGCCGGTTTCCGGGTCGGTTTGGTACACCACGCGCGGACGGCTGATCGACACTTCGAAGCCTTCGCGGCGCATGTTCTCGATCAGAACGCCCAGTTGCAGTTCGCCGCGGCCGGCCACTTCATAGGAGTCGCCCTCGGTGGACTCGGTGACCTTGATGGCCACGTTGGATTCGGCTTCCCGCAGCAGGCGGTCGCGAATGACGCGGCTTTGGACCTTGTCGCCTTCCTTGCCGGCCAGCGGGCTGTCGTTGACCGAGACGTTCATCGAGATGGTCGGCGGATCGATCGGCTGGGCGGGCAGGGCGTCGGTGACTTCCAGGGCGCACAGGGTGTCGGCCACGGTGGCCTTGGACATGCCGGCGATGGCGACGATGTCGCCCGCTTCCGCGCCCTCGTCGACGGGCGAGCGCTTCAGGCCGCGGAAGGCCAGCACCTTGGTGATGCGGCCGCGTTCGATTTCCTTGCCGTCACGGTCCAGGGCGTGGATGGCCATGCCGGGAACGGCCTTGCCGCTCTCGATGCGGCCGGTCAGCAGACGGCCCAGGAACGGGTCGGATTCGACCAGCACGTTCAGGATCTGGAACGGCGCGTCGACCTTGGCGATCTGCTTGGGTTCCGGCACGTGGCGAACGATCAGGTCGAACAGCGGGGCCAGGTCGCTATTGGGGACGTTCATGTCCAGCGTGGCCCAGCCGGCGCGGCCCGAGGCGTAGATGTGCGGGAAGTCCAACTGCTCGTCCGTGGCGCCGATGGCGGCGAACAGGTCGAACGCGGCGTTGTGGACCTTGTCCGGATCGGCGTGGGCGCGGTCGACCTTGTTGATGCAGAGGATCGGACGCAGGCCCATCTTCAGCGCCTTGGTCAGCACGAACTTGGTCTGCGGCATGACGCCTTCTTCGGCGTCGACCAGCAGGACGCAGCCGTCCACCATGCCCAGGATGCGTTCGACTTCGCCGCCGAAGTCGGCGTGGCCGGGGGTGTCGATGATGTTGATGCGGGTTTCGCCCGCTTCACCGTGCCACAGGACGCTGGTGCACTTGGCCAGAATCGTAATGCCGCGTTCGCGCTCCTGGTCGTTGGAGTCCATGGCGCGTTCGGTCGTCGCCTCGTTGGCGCGGAACACGCCCGACTGGGCCAGAAGCTGATCGACGAGAGTGGTCTTGCCATGATCGACGTGCGCGATGATGGCGATGTTTCGCATGGACATGGAGAAGGCGGACTTTCGGGGAGGAACAAATGAAGTTTGACGCTGCGCGCGTCAGGCGCGCGGCTTTTACGCGACTGCGCGACGTTTATCCACCCCACCCCTTCGCAAGAGATTGGACAGGAAACCGGTGTCAGCCCCAAACCCCTTAATTTCATAGGGTTTGAAGAAGTTGCGGGTGGATGTCGTTTCTTTGGCAACTAATTGTGCAGTGCAGCATTGGCGCTGAAATCAGCCAAGCTTGGAGAGCGACGTTCTCCGGCCCTTACGTTACAAAGGGTTTCAGCGGACGGGTGCGACGAAAAAGACAACGCTGTCTGTCGATTTTGCTTGATGCATTTCGCACCGCACCCTATAAACGACGTGTGAGGTGGCCTTGCCGCCTCTGCCCTTCCTGGGCGTTTCCTCCCTAATGAACTGCCCGGCTCTCGAGCCGGGCTTTTTTTTGGCCTGAGCTTCTCCAAGCGTCCGCCATCCTCGGACGTGTTCCGAGGACCCCTGTTTCAGCCGCGAAAAGGGCTGATCCGTGGCGCGGTGAGATCGTGGCTCAATCCCCATCGACAGCGCGGCGGATCTGAAGAGGCCTCGGAACACGTCCGGGATGACGGCGCGAGGCGCTAGAGCAGTTCGGCCCAGTCCGTCGCGACCAGGCGCGCCGTCACCGACTGGATGTCGGCCTGCAGGCGCGCCAGGCCCTCGGTCGGCTCGCGCGTCGTCTCATTCATATAGAGCGCGCGGTTGATCTCGACCTGGATGGCGTGGGTGCGCCGGGTCGGGCGGCCGTAGTGTTCGGTGGTGTAGCCGCCGGCATAGGGGGCGTTGCGGGCCACGCGATAGCCCAACCCCTCCAGGGTCTTTTCCATCAGCCCGGTCAGCTTGGGACCGCAGGCCGCGCCGAAGCGGTCGCCCAGCACGATGTCGCACGGACCGCCGCCGCGCGCCCGATGGCCCCGCGCCGCCGCCGCCGGCATCGAGTGCCAGTCGACCAGGATCGCCAGGCCGTGGGCCTTGCGCGCCTGGGCCAGCAGGCGGTCCAGCGCGTCGTGATAGGGCCGGTGGGCGGTCTCGATGCGGACCTTGGCCTCGGCGAAGGTCAGCTTGCGGGCGTAGATGGGGCGGCCTTCGCCGGCCACTCGGGCGATCGCGCCCAGTCCCGCCGCCACCCGCGCCGTGCGGCCCTGGGCGAAATCGGGCAGGACGTCCTCGAACATCGCCGGATCCAACTCCCAGGCGTCGCGGTTGAGGTCGATATAGGCCCGGGCCAGGCGAGCGCGGATCACGCAGACCCCCAGGGCGGGCGCGCCGGCGATCAGGTCGTCGACGAAAGCGTCCTCCGAACCGCGCAGATCCTGGGCGTCCAGCCGCGCGGCGGCCATCATGTCGGGCGGATACAGCCGTCCCGAATGGGGCGAGGCGAAGACCAGCGGGGTGGGGGGCGGCGCGCTCTCGTCGGACACGGCGCCCTGGGCCCGCGCGACGTCGAAAGCCGGCGAGAAGCCTTGCTCCGCCGTCGCCGGCGTTTCCGAAGCGATCGGCTCCCATGCGGTCATGGACTTATTGTCGCGGTCCGGCGGTTCCGGGTCAAACGGCAACGACCCGCGATATAAGGGGACGGCAGCGGGCGCCATGCTTTAGCTGTGGACAGCCCGGGGCCGGTTCACCCGAGATTTACCGTCCTTCTCTAGAATCTCGCTTTCCAATTCCGCCTATCGCCTGGAAACTCACCGCATGGCCCGCATCCTCCTCGCCGAAGACGATGACTCCCTCCGCGGGTTCCTGGCCCGGGCGCTCGAACGCGCCGGTTTCGAGGTCACGGCCTGCGCCGACGGCGAAGAGGCCGTCCAGCACCTGGACACCCCCTGGGACCTGCTGCTGACCGACATCGTCATGCCCGGCATGGACGGCATCGAGGTGGCCCGCCAGGCCGCCGCCCGCGACCCGTCCCTGCGCATCATGTTCATCACCGGCTTCGCCGCCGTGGCTCTCTCCGCCCAGGACCGCGCCCCCGCCGGCGCCAAGGTTCTGTCCAAGCCCGTGCACCTGCGCGACCTCGTCTCCGAGGTCGAGAAGATGATGGCCGCGTAAAATTTTCTGGCGCGGCTTGCGTCCTTCGAAAGCCGCCGCTATACCCCCACACCTTCCCGCCCCGGACGCTTTTCGAAGCGCTCCAGGGCCGCTTTGGCGGACGCGTAGCTCAGCGGGAGAGCACCTCGTTGACATCGAGGGGGTCACAGGTTCAATCCCTGTCGCGTCCACCATTCCCTTCTTCCGACAATTCAATCACCTGCCGCGATTGCCGGGCGTTCTGGCGCCGTGGCTCGGCCCATCGATGGCTCAATGGGCCGATATTTCGGCGCGCGCGGCCCGAGTGGGCGGCTAGGTCACGCGCTGCAGCACCGTGGCGGTCTTCCCGGCGATGTCCCACTGCCCTTCGGCGCGGGGATGCACGGAATCGGTGATCATGTTCATGGCGGCCACCTGGGTGTATCCGCCCGGGAAATGCGGGATCATGTCGATGCAGGCCACGTCCTTCTCGATCGCCAGGTCCAGGATGGCGGCGCGATAGGGCTCCATGCCCAAAAGCTGGCGCTGCAGCGTCAGTTCCGGTGAAATCGGCGCCAGGCCCCCGGAGACACCGCTCGCGGCGTTGACGTTCGGCGGAATCGAGATCTGCAGGAGCACGTCCGCCCCCGCCGCGCGAGCCGCGTCGATGACCAGCCGATAGTCCGCCTTGAGGGTCGCGACCGGCGTCTGGAAGTTCCAGGCGTTGATCGAATGGTCGATGATGACCAGGCACGGCTGGATCACCGCCAGCGCCGGCAGGGTCTCCCACGGATGCGCCGACCCCGTGAAGGCGCCGGCCTGGATGTTCAACCACCGACAGGTTGATGATCCCGATGCTGGGCGCCGCCGAATTGTAGAAGCGGGCGACGCCGAGCTGAACCGAGCCCGCGACGCGCCTGAAGTTCACCTGCTGGATCGCCGCCGCGCCGAGATTGACCGTCGTCTTGATGAAGCCCGCGGACCCGGCTTGATCGATCGTTTGCAGCGCCGCCCCCGCGCCGACATGCACGGAGAAGCTGCCCAGCGCCGTGTCGGTCGGATAGAAGACGTCGGCCCGATCGACCGCGTAGGTCGAGGTGAAGCCGGCGGCGTTGGTGTTCGTGGTGTTGGCCAGGCACGTGAGGCTCGGGCCCACATAGGTGGCTGGGTTGCTCCAGCCGGAGCCCTGGGCGTAGCGAGGGTCGCGGCCGACCGAGATGTTGCCAGGCGCCCAGCCGTCCATCTGAACGATGATCCCCAGTTGCGGTGTCAGCAACTGGGCGACGCGCATCGGGTAGCACTTCTGCAGCGCCAGGGCGTCTGAGTTGGTCGCGTTGTTGAACAGGCCGCTGGAGCGATAGCCCACGGCGATGCTGTTGCCGATGATCACGATCGGCTTGGGCGCGGTCCCCATGCGGCAGGCCTGCACCGCGGCGCGCCAGTTCGGGAGATGAGCGGGGTCGCAGTTCAGTTCGCCTGGGGCGCGCAGGGCCGCTACGAGCACCCCCGAAGAAACCTTGGAGGCGACGCCGCCTTGGACCAGGGCGATGTCTTCGACGCCCGTGATCTTGGCCACTCTCGGCAACCCGGCGACGACGGCCGGATCCGCACCGCTCTGGCCCACTAGGTTGACGCCCGTCGGCCAGGCGCCCGCCGCCTTCGGGCCATAGATCGCCCACGCCGTCGTATCGATCCAAAAGTCGTCGTCCGCGCCATCGCCCGCCGTTGGCGGCGCCGTTCCATTGAGCAGCATGATGTCGTCCCCACCGGCGGGCCGACCGGCGAAACGCCAGGCCCCCCAACCCCGCATCGGTGATGGGCCGTACAGACGCTTTTAGGTGGTAGCCAGGCGGAACTCGCCTGTATCGCGCCGACCCGCGCCTCGATCGTTCAGCCGATCCGATACGCGGTCACGGGCGCGTTCCCCGCCCAGGGGCGCGCCTCTATGGCATAACGCTTGAGGCGCCGGACCCGCGACGATCATGGAAGCCCCGGGTTCCGGGCCCCTATGTCGATCTTTCGACGAAATGGCGCGAATGTGGCGCCTCTGCCACACCTGATTTCAATCCTGACGCGTTGTCGTCGTGAGGTTGCTCCCCGAGCGGATCTCACGACATTCACGTAGAGGGTTCACATCATGAAAATCCGGTTGCTGGCAGGTGTCGCGACGCTTGCGCTTTGCGCCGCGTCGGGCGCCTCCGCCCAAAGCGCGTTGAGCGGATGGTACGTCGCCGGCGACGTCGGGTACCACTGGCCAGACGGCGTCAAGGCCTCCTCGTCCACCGGCGCGCCGGACTGGACGTTCTCGGCCGATGACGACTGGGCTGGTTTCGGTCGTATCGGCTACAAGCTGACGCCGAACTGGCGCGTTGAAGGCGAATACGGCTATCGCCCCGGCGACATCGCCAGCGTTCGCGGTTCGGGCGCCACCCAACCGGCGGGTCTCTGCACCCCCGGCGTGGAGCGCACCGCCGCCGCCCCGACCTGCGGTCCCGTGGATGGTGAGCTGAAGGCCACCACCCTGATGGCCAATGTCATCTATGACTTCATGCCCGACTCCAGCTGGCGTCCCTTCCTCGGGGCCGGCCTGGGTACGGCGTGGGTTCACAACAAGGTCTATGGCCAGCTGGCCGGCGTTCCCGCCGGCGCCGCTCGGTTCCAGAACACCAGCTTCGATGACGTCGATCAGGCCCTGGCCTGGCAGGGCATCGTGGGCGTCGCCTGGGACTTCGCGCCGAACTGGTCCCTGGACCTGACCGGCCGTTATCTGCAGACCGATGACCTGCAATGGGGTTCGGTGACGCAGAACGTCGGCGGCCCGGGCCGCACCGGCTTCATCACCGACGTCGGCACCTACGAAGGTAAGTACAAGGACACCTCGCTGACGCTGGGCATCCGCTACACCTTCGGCTCGCCGCCGCCCCCGCCCCCGCCGCCCCCGCCGCCTCCGCCGCCCCCGCCGCCGGAAGCTCCTCCGCCCCCGCCGCCGCCGCCTCCGGCTGCTGCGTACGAAGCGCGCGAGTTCGTGGTCTACTTCCCGTTCGATCAGTACGTGCTGACGCCGGAAGCCCAGGCCGTGGTCTCTCAAGCGGCTGACTACGCCAAGGGCGGCAACGCGACGAAGATCACCGTGGTCGGCCACACCGACACCTCGGGTTCTCCGAAGTACAACGCCAAGCTCTCCGAGCGCCGCGCCAAGGCCGTCGCCGACGGTCTGGTCGGAGCCGGTGTCGCCGCCACCACCCTGGCGGTCGACTGGAAGGGCGAAAGCGAACCCGCCGTCGCCACTGGCGATGGTGTGAAGGAACCGCTGAACCGCCGTTCCACGATCTCGATCAACTTCTAA
>NZ_JBFTZS010000130.1:0-10516 GCF_056406675.1 Caulobacter sp. P1_B12_2
GATCTCCAAGCCCGTCGCCGTGCCGGCGGTGCTGGTCGAGGACACCTTCCGGGGGTTGGAGCATCTGGGCGTCGCCGCCCGCGAGCGCGCGCCCCAGGCGCGGCGTGGCGCGGTCACCGGCTCGGTCGGCAAGACCAGCGTCACCCGCGCCGTCGAGGCCGGTCTGCGCCGCGCGGGCAAGGCCCACGCCTCGGTCAAGTCGTACAACAACCATATCGGCGTGCCCCTGACCCTGGCCCGCATGCCGCGCGACACCCAGCGCGCGGTGTTCGAGGTCGGCATGAACCACGCCGACGAGATCACGCCCCTGTCGCGGTTCATTCAGCCGCACGCCGTGGCGATCACCACCGTGGGCCCGGTCCACCTGGAGAACTTCGCCGAGGGCGAGGAGGGCGTCGCCCGCGCCAAGGCCGAGATCTTCGCCGGTCTGCAGCCGAACGGCGTCGCGGTGCTGAACGCCGACAATCCGTGGTTCGGCCTGCTGAAGGCCGAGGCCGAGAAGGCCGGCGCCCAGGTCTGGAGCTTCGGCACGGGCGAGGGGCTCACCGCCCAGTTGACCGTGTTCGCCGCCGGCCCGACCGGCGCCCAGATCACCGCCGTGCTGCGCGGCGAGACCATCCACTTCCCGATCCTGCAGACCGGCGTCCACTGGGGGCTCAACAGCCTGTGCGTGCTGCTGATGCTGGAAGCGCTGGACGTCGATCGCGAGACCGCCCTGGCGGCCCTGGCCGAGTTCGAGCCGATCGAGGGGCGCGGCGCCGAGCGCGTGGTCCGCGTGCCTGGCGGGACCTTCACGCTGGTCGACGAGAGCTACAACGCCAATCCCGTCTCGATGAAGGCCGCCCTGGCGACGCTGGGCGCGCGCCAGGTGGCCGGCCGCCGCATCGTGGTCCTGACCGACATGCTGGAGCTGGGCCCCCTGGGCCCTCGTTTCCACGCGGATCTGGCGACCCCCATAACGGCCGCCGACATCGATCTGGTGTTCTGCGCCGGATCGTTAATGAAATCTTTATGGGAAGCGCTTCCGCCGACTCGGCGGGGCGGTTACGCCGAGAGCGCCGCCGAACTCGCGCCCCAGGTCGCCTCGGCGATGAGGGCGGGGGACGTGGTGATGGTGAAGGGTTCGAACGGATCGAAGGCAGGGGCCGTGGCCGCCGCCCTCGGCGCGCTCGACCTCGTGGGACAGGGCTGATGCTGTATTTCCTCTATAATTGGCTCTCGCAGGGCGGGCACGAGCATGTGCCGGTCCTCAACCTGCTGAAATACCTGACCTTCCGCACCGGCATGTCGATGCTGACGGCCTATATCGTGGCCGTGGCCATGGGCTCGCGCTTCATCCGCTGGATGAAGGCCCGGCAGGGCAAGGGTCAGCCGATCCGCACCGACGGCATCGCCCGCCACGTCACCGAGAAGGCCGGCACGCCCACCATGGGCGGGTTCATGATCCTGGCCGGCCTGTTCGTCGGCTCGCTGCTGTTCGCCGACCTGCGCAACGTCCACGTCTGGGTGGTGCTGGGCATCACCGCCGCGTTCGGCGTGTTGGGCTTCATGGACGACTACGCCAAGGTCACCAAGCAGACGACCGCCGGCCTCTCCAGCGGCCAGAAGCTGATCGCCCAGTTCGTCGTCTCGATCCTGGCGGCCGTGGCGCTGATCATCTTCGCGCCCAAGACCTCGATGACGCCGGGCCTGGAGACCTCGCTGGTCTTCCCGATCCTGAAGAACCTGGTGATCAATCTGGGCTGGTTCTACGTGGCCTTCGCGGCGATCACGATCGCCGGCTTCTCCAACGCCGTGAACCTGACCGACGGGCTGGACGGCCTGGCCATCGTGCCGGTGATGTTCGCCGCCTCGACGTTCGGCCTGATCGCCTACCTGGTCGGCAACTTCAAGTTCGCCGACTATCTGAACCTGCACTTCGTGCCCGGCGTCGGCGAGCTGGCCGTGGTGTGCGGCGCGATCATCGGCGGGGGCATGGGCTTCCTCTGGTACAACGCCCCGCCGGCCAAGATCTTCATGGGCGACACCGGCTCGCTGGCCCTGGGCGGGGCCCTGGGCTCGATCGCCGTCTGCGCCAAGCACGAGCTGGTTCTGGGCATCGTCGGCGGCCTGTTCGTGGCCGAGGCGCTGTCGGTGATGATCCAGGTCGCCTACTTCAAGAAGACCGGCAAGCGCATCTTCCTGATGGCGCCGATCCACCATCATTTCGAGAAACTCGGCTGGGCCGAGAGCACCGTCGTGGTCCGTTTCTGGATCGTGGCGATGATGCTCAGCTTCGTCGGTCTCGCCACCCTGAAGCTGAGATAGGAAGGGGCGCGCCATGATCCCGGTCCGCGGTTTCGAGGGCAAGACCGTTGCCGTGTTCGGCCTGGGCCGGACGGGGCTGACGGCCGCGCGCGCGCTGATCGCCGGCGGGGCCAAGGTGGCGCTGTGGGACGAGAAGCCCGCCAGCCGCGAGGCGGCCGTGGCCGAGGGCCTGAACGTCGTCGACCTGTCGACCAGCGACTGGAGCGGCTACGCCGCCCTGATGCTGTCGCCGGGCGTGCCGCTGACCCATCCCAAGCCGCACTGGACGGTCGGCAAGGCCAAGGCCGCCGGGGTCGAGGTGCTGGGCGACATCGAGCTGTTCGCCCGCACGGTGAACGCGGCGCCCGACCACAAGAAGCCCAAGATCGTCGCCATCACCGGCACCAACGGCAAGTCGACCACGACCGCCCTGATCGGCCACCTGTGCCGTCAGGCCGGTCGCGACACCCGGGTGGGCGGCAATATCGGCGAGGGCGTGCTGGGCCTGGAAGACATGCACGGCGGCGCGGTCTACGTGCTGGAACTGTCCTCGTACCAGCTGGACCTGACCTCCAGCCTCAAGCCCGACGCCGTGGTGCTGCTGAACATCTCGCCCGACCACCTGGACCGTCACGGCGGCATGGACGGCTACATCGCCGCCAAGCGCCGGATCTTCCTGAACCAGGGCAAGGGCGACACCGCGATCATCGGGGTGGACGATCCCTGGTGCCAGCAGATCTGCACCGAGATCACCGCCGCCAACCGCCGCACCATCTGGCCGATCAGCGCCGGCAAGGCCATGGGCCGGGGCGTCTACGCCCTGCAGGGCGTGCTGTACGACGCCACGGGCGATCGGGTGACCGAGATGGTCGATCTGCTGCGGGCCCGCAGCCTGCCCGGCCGCCACAACTGGCAGAACGCCGCGGCCGCCTTCGCCGCCGCCCGCGCCCTGGGGATCCCCGCGCACCAGGCCGTCGACGGCCTGATGAGCTTCCCGGGCCTGGCCCACCGGATGGAGACGGTCGGCAAGCTCGGCAAGGTCCGCTTCGTCAACGACAGCAAGGCCACCAATGCCGACGCCGCCCGCCAGGCGATGTCGTCCTATCCCAAGTTCTACTGGATCGCCGGCGGCGTGGCCAAGGCGGGCGGCATCGACGACCTGGTCGATCTGTTCCCGCGCGTGGCCGGCGCCTATCTGGTCGGCCAGGCCGCCGAGGACTTCGGCAAGACCCTGGAAGGCAAGGCCCCGGTGCGCCAGTGCGGCGACATCGAGACCGCCGTCGCGGCCGCCTATGCCGATGCCGCGGCTTCGGGCGAGGAAGCCATCGTCCTGCTGTCGCCCGCCTGCGCCTCGTTCGACCAGTTCGCCGACTTCGAGCAGCGGGGCGAGGCGTTCCGCGCGGCTGTCAACGGGCTGGGCAAGGCTCCGGCTTCGGCGGCGAAGAGGGCTTAGGTCTCGGCGGCTAACACCTGCCCCCTACGGGTCGCTGCGCGACCGTCTTACCCCAAAGGGGAAGAGGAGCCGCGTTTCGTCCTCTGCCCCCTATGGGGACGGATAGACCGCGAAGCGGTCAGGTGGGAGCAAGCATTAGCCGCACGGCTTAGAAGCGCTACAACAACACTCGCTTAACCCTAAACTCCGACCCTCCGGCCATGACGTTCCAGACCACCCACGCCTTCGCCCGCACCGACCGTTCGCGGCTCGGCGTCTGGTGGTGGACGACCGATCGCTGGCTGCTCGGCGCCACGGCGATGCTGGTCACCGTGGGCGTGCTGCTGTCGTTCGCCTCCAGCCCGGCGGCCGCCGCGCGGATCGGCATCGACGATCAGTTCCATTTCGCCGTGCGTCAGTGCGTGTTCGGCATGGGCGCGGCGCTGATCGTGCTGTCGGTGTCGATGCTCAGCCCCAAGGGCATCCGGCGCTCGGCCTTCTTCATCTACCTGGCGGCCATCGGGGTGATGGCGGCCTTGCCGTTCATCGGCCACAGCGCCAAGGGCGCGGCCCGCTGGCTGCTGATCGGCGGCTTCACCTTCCAGCCGTCGGAATTCATGAAGCCGGCCCTGATCGTGCTGGTCTCGTGGATGTTCGCCGAGGGCCAGAAGGGCGAGGGGGTGCCGGGCGTCTCGATCGCCTTCTTCCTGTATTTCGTCGCCGTGGCCCTGCTGCTGATCCAGCCCGACGTCGGCCAGACCGTGCTGATCACCATCGCCTTCGGGGCCGCGTTCTGGATGGCCGGGGTGCCGATCTCGTGGATCATGGGCCTGGGCGCGGTCGCGGTCGGCGGGCTGATGTCGACCTATTTCCTGTTCGACCACGTCCATGCCCGGGTGCAGAAGTTCCTCAGCCCGGACCAGGCCGACACCCACCAGATCACCCGCGCCGCCGAGGCCATCCACGCCGGCGGCCTGTTCGGGCGCGGCCCGGGCGAGGGCGTGATGAAGCGCCACGTGCCCGACCTGCACACCGATTTCATCTACTCGGTCGCCGCCGAGGAATACGGCCTGGTGTTCTCGCTAGCGCTGATCACCCTGTTCGCCTTCATCGTGGTGCGCGGGCTCTACAAGGCCATGAAGCTGACCGACACCTTCGAGCAGGTGGCCGCCTCGGGCCTGTTCGTGCTGGTGGGCCAGCAGGCCTTCATCAACGTGGCCGTGAACCTCAACATGATCCCGACCAAGGGCATGACCCTGCCCTTCATCAGCTATGGCGGTTCGTCGATGCTGGCCATGGGCCTGACCCTGGGCATGGCCCTGGCGTTGACGCGCAAGCGTCCGGGGGCCTATGGCGGGGCGGGAGAATTCGATCAGGCGGGGGCCTAAGATTCTCCTGAGGAGAGCCGCCTTGCCCGTCATTCGCTCGCGTTTCGGAGCCGCATCACAATGACCAAGCTGGCAGTCGTCGCCGCCGGGGGCACCGGCGGGCACCTGTTTCCCGCCCAGGCCMTGGCCGAAACCCTGGCCGGACGCGGCTGGCGCATCGTGCTGGCCACCGACGAGCGCGGCGCGCTCTACGCCGACAAGTTCCCGGCCGAGGAGCGCCTGGCGCTCTCGGCCGCCACCGCCAAGTCCGGCGACATCATCGGCATGGCCAAGGCCGGCTTCACGGTCTGGCAGGGCGTGAACCAGGCCAAGGCCGCGTTCAAGCGGCTGGACCCTGCCGTGGTCGTGGGCTTCGGCGGCTATCCCGCCTTGCCGGCCCTGCTGGGCGCCCTGGCCCAGAAGCGCCCCACCGTGATCCACGAGCAGAACGCGGTGCTGGGCCGCGTGAACCGCTACCTGGCCCCCAAGGTCGACGAGGTCGCCTGCGCCTTCCCGATCCTGGAGCTGGCCAAGCCGGCGGTGAAGGCCCGCGCCCATGTGGTGGGCAATCCCGTCCGGCCGCCGATCCGCGCCCTCTACGACGTGCCCTACCTGCCGCCCGAGGTGCRGCTGCGCATCCTGGTCACCGGCGGCAGCCAGGGCGCGCGCCTGCTGTCCGAATTGATCCCCGAGGCCGTCGCCAAGCTGCCCGAGGAGATGCGCGGTCGCCTGAAGGTGTTCCAGCAGGCCCGTCCCGAAAGCATGGAAGGCGCCCGCAAGATCTATCGCAACGCCATGGTCGACAACGAGGTCGCGCCGTTCTTCCGCGACATGGCCGGCTATCTGCGCCAGGCCCACCTGGTGATCGGCCGCTCCGGCGCCTCGACCTGCACCGAGCTGGCCGTCGCCGGCCGCCCGTCGATCCTGGTTCCCCTGAAGATCGCCGCCGACGACCACCAGCGCTTCAACGCCCGCCAACTGGAAGAGGCGGGCGGCGCAGCCGTCTGCCTGGAAGACGAACTGACCGTCGACGCCATGGCCGGGGCGCTGAACGCGTTGCTCAAGGACCCCGAGCGCCTGGGCCGCATGGCGGCGGGCGCGCGCAAGGTGGCGGTGCCGGACGCGGCCGAGAAGCTGGCGGACCTGGTGGAGAAGACGGCGCGCTAACGCGGCTTTCCCTTCCAGCGCTCATCCCGCCGCACGCGTGAACTGCATCAGCCAGTTGGTCTCCCAGGTCTTGCCGCCGTCGGTCGAGAAGGCCTGGTCCCACTTGGCGGTAGTGGCGGTGATCTCCGACCAGCGGAAGCGCGCGATGATCGGCCGGCCCTCGTGGGTGTCGGCGCCCTGGAATACGCCGACCCCGTCCTTGAAGCCGCCGCGGACCGGCGGGTCCATCCCGCCCAGGCGCGAGTCGATCCACCAGATCGACCACTGGCGCGTCTGCGCGTTGAAGGCGCGGACGCCGACGCCGCGATAGGTCCCGTTCGGCAGCTCCAGCACGTTGTCGTCGACATTGCCGACGCCGTCCATCAGGGGCCAGTTGACGCAGGTTCCGGCGAAGTCCTCCCACTGCGTGTCGCCGACCAGCCGCGTCTTCAACCGCCGATGCTGGACGTTCCAGCGCCCGACCAGGAAGGCCCAGTCGTCGGGGCCGCCGGTGATTCCCTGGCTCGGGTCCGGGCCAGGAGGGCTAGCCTCGGCATGCGCCCCGAGCAGGACGCTGGTGATCAGGCCCGCGGCAATCGCGCCGCGGCGGGTCTGGAGCGGAGGGCTCGCTGTCATGACGACCTCTCAGGTGGTGAAGGTTCGTCACCGAGGATAGCGGCCATCCCACGTCGCACTTGGGGGCGATTGCGAAAAACGCGGCGTCAGGGCTCGGCGCCGGTGGCGATCAGCGGTCGCCCAAGCTTGACGGCCTCTTCCAGGCTGGTCGCCACCGCCACGCCCGCATAGGGCCGCCGGCCGTCGCAGACCACCTTGGCCACCGCGTCGTCGGCGCTTCCCGCCGGGATCGTCGCCGCAGGCCGCAGGTCGCCGCTGATCGGGCCTTCCTTGCCGCCGACACGAACGCTGGAGAAGCCGGCGTGGGCGATGGTGCGGGCGTCGCAGTCGAGCACCTCGTAGCGCCAGCCGCCCCAGAAGGCCTCGGCTCCGGCGGTGAAGCCGTCCTCGGTCACCTGCAGCACGCGCAGGCGTGCCGTCCGACCGGTCCAGGCGACGCCGCCCATGTCCACGAAGGCGGCGAAGCGGCCGACGTCGGCCAGGCGCAGCGCCAGCGGCGCCTGCGCCAAGGCGGGCGAGGCGAGGGCGGTCAGGCCCCAAACCAAGCTCGCTCCAAATCCAGCCAAGCTTCGTCCCAGACGGAAATCCACGCGATCTGCACCAAACATCCCGTTTCACCCCGTCGCCAAATCGTCTAATCGAGCCAGATGATCCAGCGTCGACGCCCCGTACCCTTCGAACTCGGCCCCGTGCACTTCATCGGCATCGGCGGCATCGGCATGTCCGGCATCGCCGAGATCATGATCCGCATCGGCTACACCGTGCAGGGCAGCGACGCCAAGGCCAGCGCCAATACCGAGCGGCTGGAGAAGCTGGGCGCGCGGATCTTCATCGGCCAGGACGCGGCCAATGTCGAAGGCGCTTCGGCCATCGTCTATTCCACGGCGATCAAGGCCGACAATGTCGAGATGGCCGCCGGCCGCGACAAGCGCCTGCCGCTGGTGCGCCGCGCCGAGATGCTCGCCGAGCTGATGAGACTTCAGTTTTCAGTGGCTGTGGGCGGCACCCATGGCAAGACCACCACCACCTCGATGGTCGCGGCCCTGCTGGACGCCGGCGCCCTGGACCCCACCGTGGTCAACGGCGGGATCATCAACGCCTACGGCACCAACGCCAAGGTCGGCGAGGGCGACTGGATCGTGGTCGAGGCCGACGAAAGCGACGGCAGCTTCCTGAAGCTGAAGTCCACCGTGGCCATCGTCACCAATATCGACGCCGAGCATCTGGACCACTGGGGCGACTTCGACGCGGTGAAGAAGGGCTTCCAGGACTTCATCGAGAACATCCCGTTCTACGGCTTCGCGGCGGTCTGCACCGACCACCCGGAAGTCCAGGCCCTGACCTCGCGGATCGAGAACCGCCGCCTGGTGACCTATGGGACCAACCCGCAGGCCGAGGTCCGCGTCAGCAATATCGAGATGGGCCCCGAGGGCGCCGTGTTCGACATCCTGATCTCGCCGCTGTCGGGCGACCTCGTGCTCTACGAGCGCCTGAAGATGCCGATGGCCGGCCATCACAACGTGCTCAACGCCACCGCCGCCGTCGCCGTGGCCCGCGAGCTGGGCGTCGACGCCGACGCCATCCGCGCCGGCCTGGCGGCCTTCGGCGGGGTCAAGCGCCGCTTCACCACCACGGGCGTGGCCAACGGCATCCGCGTCGTCGACGACTACGGCCACCACCCGGTCGAGATCGCCGCCGTGCTGAAGGCCGCCCGCGCGGTCAGCACCGGCAAGGTGATCGCCGTGGTCCAGCCGCACCGCTTCACTCGCCTGCGCGACCTGATGACCGAGTTCAGCTCGTGCTTCAACGACGCCGACACAGTGATCGTCGCCGACGTCTACACGGCCGGCGAGCAGCCGATCGAAGGCGTCGACAAGGACCACCTGGTCGAAGGCCTCAAGAAGTTCGGCCACCGCCGCGCCCTGGCCCTGGAAAACCCCGCCGCCCTCCCGGCCCTGATCGCCGCCGAGGCGCAGTCGGGCGACCTGGTGGTGCTGCTGGGCGCCGGCGACATCACGAACTGGTCCTACGCCCTGCCGGGGCAACTGGAAGCGCTGGCGAAGTGAGCTGGAAGGCTGCACTCCCCGCCGTTCGCGGCAAGCTGCTGGTCGACGAGGCCCTGGCGCCGTTCACTTGGTTCCGGGTCGGCGGTCCGGCCGACGTGGTGTTCCTGCCGGCCGACGAGCAGGATCTTAGCGACTTCCTGAAGGCCCTGGACCCGGCCGTGCCGGTGCTGGCCATCGGCGTGGGCTCCAACCTGTTGGTCCGCGACGGCGGCGTCGAGGGCGTGGTGATCCGGCTGGGCAAGGGCTTCAACACGGTCGAGGCCCTGGGCGACAACCGCATCAAGGCCGGCAGCGCCGTGCCCGACGCCATCCTGGCCCGCAAGGCGGCCGATGCCGGCATYGCGGGACTGGAATTCTATGCCGGCATCCCGGGCACCATCGGTGGCGCGGTGATCATGAACGCCGGATGCTATGGCTCTGAGACTGTCAACGTCGTGAAGTCCGTCCGCGTGATGGACCGCGCCGGCCAGGTGCGCGAACTGGCGGTCGAGGATCTGCACTACACTTACCGTCACAGCGCCCTGCAGGACGGCGAGGTCCAGATCGTTCTGGACGCTGTGTTCGAAGGGACCGCAGACGAGCCCTCCGAGATCAAGTCCCGCATGCGCGCTATCACCGAGCGTCGCGAGACCACCCAGCCGATCCGCGAGAAGACCGGCGGCTCGACGTTCAAGAACCCGCCGGGCCACTCGTCGTGGAAACTGGTCGACGACGCCGGCTGGCGCGGCCGGCTGTACGGCGGGGCGATGTTCTCGCCGCTGCACAGCAACTTCCTGATCAACACCGGCGAGGCCACCGCCGCCGACCTGGAAGGCCTGGGCGACACGGTCCGCGCCGACGTGCTGGCCAAGACCGGCGTGCAGCTGGACTGGGAAATCAAGCGCATCGGGCGGGCGTAGCCTTTCAACCGCTCATCCCGGCGAATGCCGGGACCCAGATGGAATGGCGGTGTGGCGGGCTCCTCTGGCTCAGAGCTTTTCCAATCAGATTCAACACCATGGGATCTGGGTCCCGGCGTTCGCCGGGATGAGCGGGTTTTGGGAGGGTGTGAGCGCAAGCCGAGCAAAGCCAAAGGTTACCGATAGTTCATCCGGTTGTTGCCTATTCTGGGCTCCGAGCGGTGCTATGAGAACGACCCAAACGAGGGAGTCTCCATGCGCCTGTTCCGCACTCTGCTGACCGCCGCCGCCGTTTCCGCCCTGATGGCCGGGGCCGCTTACGCTCAAGACGCCAAGACCGCCGAGGCCTTGCGCGACAAGGCCCTGCTGGACCGCACGGCCTGGGACGTCACCGAGGACCTGACCACCAATATCGGCCCGCGCCTGGTCGGCTCCCCCGCCATGGCCCGCGCCAAGGACTGGGGCGTGGCCAAGTTCAAGGCCCTGGGCTTCACCAACATCAAGGTCGAGGAATTCGCCAAGCCGTCGTGGACGCGCGGCGAGGAGAGCGCCGAACTGGTCGCCCCGTATCCGCTGAAGCTCAGCATCGTCGGCCTGGGCCGCACCGTGCCGACCGGCCCGAACGGGATCGAGGCCGAGGTCGCGCTGTTCAAGACCTACGCCGAGCTGATCGCCGCGCCGGAC
>NZ_JBFTZS010000131.1:0-10506 GCF_056406675.1 Caulobacter sp. P1_B12_2
CCGCAGGTCAGCAGCAGGGCGTTCAGGCGGCGGGTCAGGCGCTCGGGGAAGATCGTCTCCTCGACGAGCGGCGAGAAGCCGCCGGCCGCCAGGGGCAGCATGGCGCGGGCCAGCTGGCGGCAGCTCATGGTCAGGGCGCACTGGCGGCAATAGGCGGCGACCACGGCCTCGGGGTCGTGCTGAATCGTGCCCTTGCCGCGCATCAGGTTGGCGATGGCGCGGTTCTGCCAGGCGTTGGCCAGTTCGGACGCCGCCACCGCCTCGTCGATCTCGAGCTTCTCGCCGGCCAGGAAGCCCGCGAAGCCGCGCACCAGGGCCGGCGGGTCCTTGAACACGTCCATCAGCAGGTCGCTGATCGCCAGGGCCCCGGCATTGATGAACGGATTGCGCGGCACGCCCTCCTCGGACTCCAGCTGCGAGAGGTGGTTGAACGGGGTGCCCGACGGCTCCTTGCCGACCCGGGTCCAGACCTCGTCGCCGAAGCGGTTCAGGGCCAGGCCCAGCGAGAACACCTTGGTGATGCTCTGGACCGAGAAGCCCTCGTCGGCGTCGCCGATCACCGCCTCCTGGCCCGAGACCAGCCGCACGGCCATGCCGAACTTGGTGGGCGCTACGCCGGCCAGTTCGGGGATGTAGTCGGCGGGTCGGCCCTTGCCGAAGTGCGGCTTCACCAGCACGGCCACCTCGGCCAGGATGTCGGCGATCGAAAGCTCGTCCATGCCTAGATCCGCACCGCCACGAGGACGGCCCCGGCGGCGATCAGGGCGACGCCCAGCCAGTTCAGAGCCGACAGCTTCTCGCCCAGGAACGTGGCGGCGATGATCGCCACGAACACCACCGACAGCTTGTCGATCGGCGCGACCTTGGCCGCCTCGCCCAGCTTCAGGGCCCGGAAATAGCAGAGCCACGAGGCCCCGGTGGCCAGGCCCGACAGCACCAGGAACAGCCACGAGCGCGGGGCGATCGAGCCGGGCGTCCGCCATTCGCCGGCCGCCGTCAGGATCAGGGCCGCGAAGGCCAGGATCACCACGGTGCGGATGAAGGTGGCGAGGTTCGAGCCGACGCCGTCGATCCCGACCTTGGCCAGGATGGCGGTCAGGGCCGCGAAGACCGCCGAGGCGAGCGCCCAGAAGGGCCAGCTTGCCAGGACGGTCCGGCCCATCAGGCGAAGGCCGCGAAGTAGCGGCCGATCAGGGCCTGGTAGATGTTGGCGAGGTCCCGCACCTCCTGCACCGGCACGCGCTCGTCGACCGCGTGCATGGTGGCGCCCACCAGGCCGAACTCGACCACGGGGCACAGGCTGCGGATGAACCGCGCGTCGCTGGTGCCGCCGGTGGTGGAGAGCTCGGGCGCCCGGCCGGTGGCGTCGCCGACGGCGGCCACGATGACGTCGGTGAAGGCGCCCGGCTGCGTCAGGAAGGCCTCGCCACTGATCTTGCACAGGGCCTCGACCCGGCCCGAGAAGCCCTCGGCGGCCTCGCGGCATTCGGCTTCGATCCAGGCCTGCAGGTCCTTGCCCTGGTGGGCCGGGTTGAAGCGGATGTTGATCCGGGCCTTGGCGCTGGCGGGGATGACGTTGGTGGCGGTGTTGCCGACGTCCACCGTGGTGACTTCCAGGTTCGAGGGCTGGAAGCCCTCATAGCCCTCGTCCAGGATCTTGCTCTGCAGGCGGCTCAGGATGTCGACCATCACCGGGATCGGGTTGGCGGCGCGGTGCGGATAGGCCACGTGGCCCTGTTTGCCGTCCACGGCGATCCAGGCGTTGATGCTGCCGCGCCGGCCGATCTTGACCATGTCGCCCAGCAGGTTGGCGCTGGTGGGCTCGCCGACGATGCAGTGGTCGATGATCTCGCCCTCGGCGGCCAGGGCCTGGACGACGCGGACGGTGCCGTCCTCGGCCACGCCCTCCTCGTCGCCGGTGATCAGGAAGCTGAGCGACCCGGGCAGATCCTGGGGCAGGTTCGAGACGGCGGCGACGAAGGCGGCGATGGCGCTCTTCATGTCGACCGCGCCTCGGCCGTACAGCACGCCGTCCTTGATCTCGGCCTCGAAGGGGCCGGCGGTCCAGGCGGCGTCGTCGCCGACCGGCACCACGTCGGTGTGACCGGCGAAGCAGAGGTTGGGGCGGGCGGTCCCGCGCCGGGCGTAGAGGTTCTCGATCTCGCCGAACTTCATGCGGCGGCAGCTGAAGCCCAGGGTTTCCAGCTGGCGCTGCAGAACGTCCATCGCGCCTTCGTCGGCCGGGGTCACGGACGGGCGACGGATCAGGGCCTGCGCGAGCGCGACGGGATCTATGATCGCTTTGGGGGCGGTGGAGAGGCTGTTGTCAGTCATTGTCCTGGCTTTAGGCTCCCCTGGCGCCCGACGCAAACCCGAGAACACCGCCATGCCCAAGATCGACATGCCCGCCGCCCCCACGCGCGTCGGAACCGACTATCCGCCGCCTCACGACGCGAAGTGCCAGGGCCGGCGACGTTGGGCCCTTGGCGACCTCGCGGGGCTCGACCAGTTCGGCGTCAACCTGATGCGCCTGCCGCCAGGCCAGTGGAGCAGCCAACGCCACTGGCATAGCGCCGAAGACGAATTCGTCTGGGTGGTCGAGGGCGAGGTGGTGCTGGTCGAGGACGACGTCGAGACCGTGCTGCGGCCCGGTGACTGCGCCGGCTTCAAGGCCGGAATCGCCAATGGCCACCACCTGGAAAACCGCTCCGACCGCGAGGCGGTGCTGCTGGAGATGGGATCGCGCCGCCCGGACCGGGACACCTGCACCTATACGGACATCGACATGGTCGCGCGGGCGGGGGAGGACTTCTACCGGCACAAGGACGGGACGCCGTACGAGTAGGGTTGGGGACACGCCCTTGCGGCGTGTCCCCAATGCCTTGGCGCCGCGTCTGAACGTGGGGACACGCCGCGAGGGTGTGTCCCCGACCGCCTAGTCGCGCAGCAGGTCGTTGATGCTGGTCTTTGACCGGGTCTTGGCGTCGACCGTCTTGACGATCACGGCGCAGGACAGGCTGGGGCCGCCGTTCTTGTCGGGCAGGCTGCCGGGGACGACGACGCTGTAGGGCGGCACCTTGCCGATGTGGATCTGGCCGGTGGCGCGGTCGACGATCTTGGTCGAGGCCGAGATGAACACGCCCATCGACAGAACCGAGCCCTCGCCGACCACGACGCCCTCGACGACTTCCGAACGGGCGCCGATGAAGCAGTCGTCCTCGATGATGGTAGGGTTGGCCTGCRGGGGCTCCAGCACGCCGCCGATGCCGACGCCGCCCGACAGGTGGACGCGCTTGCCGATCTGGGCGCACGAGCCGACCGTCACCCAGGTGTCGACCATGGTGCTGTCATCGACGTAGGCGCCGATGTTCACGAACGACGGCATCAGGATGACGTTCTTGCCGACATAGGCGCCGCGGCGGACGATCGAGCCGGGCACGGCGCGGAAGCCGGCGGCCTCGAACTGCGGAGCCTCCCAGCCGTCGAACTTGTTGGGCACCTTGTCCCACCACGGGCCGACCGCGCCGCCCATGGTCCCGGCGCGCATGACGCTGTTGGGGTTGAGGCGGAACGACAGCAGCACAGCCTTCTTCAGCCACTGGTGGGTGGTCCACTCGCCGCCCACTTTCTCCGAGACGCGGGCCTTGCCGGCGTCGATCAGCAGCAGGGTCTCCTCGACGGCCGTGCGCACCGGACCGGTGGTGGCGGTGGAGACGCCGTCGCGGGCCTCCCAGGCGGCTTCGACTTCGGTCTGCAGGTCGGCGAGAGTGAGTTCGGCGGTCATCGGAAGGCTTCCTTCAGGCGCGCCGAGGTCAGGAACCCGGCGAGGTCGTGCGTGCGGTGATGGACGAAGTCGGCGGTCGAGGCGGCCGCGTGGGCCCCGACCAGGATCGTGGTCATGCCCAGCAGGGCGGCGGGGGCGAGGTTCTTCTCGCTGTCCTCGAAGAAGGCCGTGGTCTTGGGGCCGAAGGCGTGGCGAGCCACCACCTTCTCGAAGGTGGCCATGGCCGGCTTGGGCAGATAGTCGGCCGTCTCGATGGCGAAGGTGTCTTCGAACAGGTGGTCCAGGCCCAGATGGCCCAGCACCCGCGCCGCGTGGCCCAGCGAGCCGTTGGTGAAGATCAGCCGGCGGCCGGGCAGGGCGGCGATGGCGTCCTGCAAGGCCGGGTCCGGCGTCAGGCGGTCCATCGAGACGTCGTGCACCTCGTCCAGGAACGCCTTGGGCGCGATGCCGTGATGGGCCATCAGCCCGGCCAGGGTGGTGCCGTGCTCGTTGTAGTAGCGCTTCTGGATCGCCCGGGCTTCCTCACGGGGCAGGCCGGTCTCCCGCTCCATGAAGTCGGTCATCTTGCCCTCGATCAGGGCCATGTACTCGCACTCGGCCGGATAGAGGGTGTTGTCCAGGTCGAACAGCCAGGTCTCGACATGAGTCAGGTCGGCGGTCATCAGCTCCTCCCTCGCGAAGCGGGGGAGGTGGCGCGACGCGAATACGCGGCGTGACGGAGGCGGCGTCCGGCGGCGGGGGGCGACGCCCCCTCCGTCGGCTTCGCCGCCACCTCCCCCGTTGCACGGGGGAGGAGATGGGAGGCGATCATCATTTCGAGATCAGCGTGCCCGCGCCGTGCTCGCTGAACAGTTCGACCAGCATGGCGTGGGGACGGCGGCCGTCCAGGATGACCACGGCCTCGACGCCGTTTTCCACCGCGTGGATGGCGTTTTCCAGCTTGGGGATCATGCCGCCGCTGGCCACGCCGCTTTCGATCAGGCCCCGGGCCTCGGCGATGGTCATCGCGCGGATCAGCTTGCCGTCACCATCCAGCACGCCGGCGATGTCGGTCAGCATCAACATCCGCTTGGCCTTCAAGGCGCCGGCGAGCGCGCCGGCCACGGTGTCGGCGTTGATGTTGAAGGTCTGGCCGGCTTCCGAGACGCCGATCGGGGCGATCACCGGGATGTAGTCGGTTTCCGAGGTCAGCAGGGCCTGGATGATGTGCGGATCGACCTTGGTCGGCTCGCCCACGAAGCCCAGATCGACGACCTGCTCGATATTGCTGTCAGGATCCTTGCGGGTGCGGGTCACCTTTTCGGCGGTGATCATCCGGGCGTCCTTGCCCGACAGGCCCACGCCGCGCACGTCGGCCTCGGCTCCGGCCAGCGTGATCCAGTTGGCGATTTCCTTGTTGATCGCGCCCGACAGCACCATCTCGGCCACTTCCATGGTGGCCTCGTCGGTGACGCGCAGCCCGTCCACGAAGGTCGACTTGACGCCGGCCTTGTCGAGCATGCGGCTGATCTGCGGGCCGCCGCCGTGCACCACGACGGGGTGGACGCCCAGCAGCTTGAGCAGCACGGTATCGGCTGCGAACAGCTTGGCGACCTCTTCCTGGCCCATGGCGTGACCGCCGTATTTGATCACCACCGTTTCGCGGTCGTAGATCTGGATATAGGGCAGGGCTTCAGCCAGGGTCTTGGCGGTGGCCCAGCCCGCTTCCTCGGCGACGTCGGTCAAGGCGGCGGTCCTGTAAGGCGAAAGGCGCGCCTCGATAGCGGACGTGGGGACACGTGTCACGCGTTCAGCGTCACTTCCCGCGCTTGCTGAACCGCCACTTCAGCGCCAGCACCGCGCCCGACATCAGCAGGCAGGCGGTGTTGGAGGCGATCACCGGCCAGGCCTTGATCAGCACGCCATAGGCGATCCAGCAGGAAAAGCCGGCGACGGTGACGATGTAGGTGCGCAGCGACACCGACGAGGCGTCCTTTTCGCGCCAGATCTTGGCGATCTGCGGCGCGAAACTGGTGATCGACAGCAGGGCCGCCGCCGTGCCGACGACCGACGCGACAAGCGGGACGCTCACCCTAGACGGCTTGCGGCAAGGCGTTCAGGCCCCAGCGTTCGGCATAGGCCGGCGACAGTTCCAGCCCGACCGGCGGCGGGCCGGGGGCCTGGCCCTCGCGCAGGCAGATCGTCAGATAGGTCAGGGCGGTCTTCACCCCGTGCTCGGAATAGGGCTTGCCGATCACGCCGCAGGCGCCGGCGAAGTCGTCGGGCAGCCGCTTGACGTTGGCGGTCATGAACAGGGCCACGCCGCCGCAGTCTTCATGGATGGCGCGCGCCACCTCGACGCCCGTCGGGCCGTCGCGCAGGTGGACGTCAACCAGGGCCAGGTCCGGGCGCAGGTCGCGGGCCAAGCCGACCGCCTCGTCGGAACTCATGGCCATGCCGACCGCGTTGCAGCCGACTTCCTCGACCAGGAACTCCAGCTCGGTGGCCAGCAGGACCTCGTCCTCCACGATCAAGACGTCGAGCGGGCGCTCGTTCATCACGCAACCAATCTTTTTCAGTGATGGACGCCATTGACCGGCAGATGCACCACCACGCGGGTTCCAGGATCGGCGGGCGTGGTCTGGGGACGTGCTTTCAACTGCTGGCACAGCAGCTGAACGATGGTCAGACCGAATCCGCCCGACGACGCGGAATTCTCCACACCAACGCCGTTGTCCGTGATTTCGATCCGGAATTCCGAGTCTTGGCGGGTGAGCCCGACAAAGATCTCGCCGGCGCGCCCCGCAAGGGCCTCGGGCGGGAAGCCGTGGCGCAGGGCGTTGGAGAACAGTTCGCTGATCACCAGGGCCAGGGGCGCGGCCTTGGAGGCGGCGATATCGACGCGCTCCAGGTCCAGGCGCACCGTGATGTCGTCGCGCCGCGCCGCGCCCATCATGTCGCTGACCAGGTCGCGCACGAAGGCCGAGACGTCGAAGCGCTCGACGTCTTCGTTCTGGAACAGGCGACGATGGACGGTGGCGATGGCGCTGACCCGCTCCAGCATGCCGCGCAGGCTGTTCTTGACCCCTGGATCGGTGACCCTGCGGTTCTGCAGCAGCAGCAGGGACGAGATGAGCTGCAGGTTGTTCTTCACCCGGTGATCCACCTCGTGGAGCAGGGCGGTCTTCTGCTGCAGGGCGTGGGTCAGGTCGGCGGTGCGGGCCTCGACGGCCGCCTCCAGGCGCTCACGGGTGTCGCCCAGCTCGAGCTCGGCGCGCTTCTTGTCGCTGATGTTCAGCTGCGAGCCGAAGAAATAGGCGATCTCGCCGGTCTTGCTGCGCACGGGCGACAGGTAGAGGGCGTTCCAGAACGTCGTGCCGTCCTTGCGGTAGTTGAGGATGTCGAGCGCGAGGTCCTCGCCGTTGGCGACGGCCCGCCGCATCGTCTCGATCCCGGCGGGGTCGGTGTCGGGGCCCTGCAGGAAGCGGCAGTTGCGGCCGATGACCTCGTCGCGGCGATAGCCGGTCAGGGCCAGGAAGGCGTCGTTGGCGAAGATGATCGGGTTGTCGGCCTGGCTGGCGTCGGTGACGAGCATCGCCATGCGGGTGGCCCGGATCGCCGCCGCGAACGGATCGCCGACGCCATGGTCGGCGGCCAGTTCTTCCGCCGCGCGTTCCGACCGCAATAGATCCGTCATTCGCTGATCGCCCGACCTGCCGACATGCCCCGTCGTTCCCCAACGCCGATTTAGATGTCGGGTTCCGGACATTGGACCAAAATGCATGACGGCGGAAACCCGAGAGTTTCCGCCGTCATGGCCGTCTATGTCCGAAGGACGTGGGGCTCGCCCTACTTGGGCTTGTAGATCTTGTCGAACAGGCCGCCGTCGGCGAAGTGGGTGGTCTGGGCCTTCTTCCAGCCGCCGAACGTGTCGTCGATGGTGACCAGCGGGATCGACTTGAACTTGCTGGCGTACTTGGCCGCCGAGGCGGCGTTGCGCGGGCGGTAGTGGTTCTTGCCGATCAGATCCTGGGCGATGGGGCTGTAGAGGAAGTTCAGATAGCCCTCGGCCGCCAGGCGGGTCTTGTGACGGTCGACGTTCTTGTCGACGATCGCCACCGGCGGTTCGGCCAGGATCGACAGCGACGGATAGACGATGTCGAACTTGCCCGGCAGTTCTTCCTGCGCCAGGTAGGCCTCGTTCTCCCACGACAGCAGGACGTCGCCCAGGCCGCGCTGGGTGAAGCTGGTGGTCGCGCCGCGCGCCCCGGTGTCGAGCACCGGCACGTGACGGAACAGTTCGGCGACGAAGGCCTCGGCCTTGGCGGGGTTGCCGCCCGGCTGCTTCAGGGCCCAGGCCCAGGCGGCCAGGTAGTTCCAGCGCGCGCCGCCCGAGGTCTTCGGGTTGGGGGTGATCACGTCGATGCCCGGCTTGATCAGGTCGCCCCAGTCCTTGATCTTCCAGGGATTGCCCTTGCGGACCAGGAACACGATCGTCGAGGTGTAGGGGGTCGAGTTCTGCGGCAGGCGCGACTGCCAGTTGGCCGGCAGAAGCTTGGCCTTGGCGGCGATCTCGTCGATGTCATAGGCGAGCGCCAGGGTGACGACGTCGGCCTGGAGGCCGTCGATCACCGAGCGGGCCTGCTTGCCCGAACCGCCGTGCGACTGGTTGATGGTCAGGTCCTGGCCGACCTTGTCCTTCCAGTACTTGGCGTAGGCGGCGTTGATGTCCTTGTAGAGCTCGCGCGTCGGGTCGTAGCTGACGTTCAGCAGGGTCAGCGGCTTGACGCCCTGGGCGTGGGCCGAGCCGGCCAGGGCGGCGGGAACCGCCAGGGCCGCGGCCCCGGCCGTGGCCGTGCCCAGAAGGCCGCGGCGCGTGGGGGTCTTGAGATCTTGGGTCATGGCGATGTCGCTCGCGTGAGAAGTGGGTCGTGAAAAGGGTTAAACGCCGGGCTTGTAGATCTGGTCGAACACGCCGCCGTCGGCGAAGTGCCGGGCCTGGGCCTTGGCCCAGCCGCCGAACTGCTCGTCGATGGTGACCAGGGGAATCTTGGGGAACTTGCCGGCGTACTTCGCCGCCGCCGCGGGGTTGCGCGGGCGGTAGTTGTTCTTGCCGATCAGGTCCTGGGCGACAGGGCTGTAGAGGAAGTTCAGATAGCCCTCCGCCACGACCCGGGTCTTGTGACGGTCGACGTTCCTGTCGACCACCGCCACCGAGGGCTCGGCCAGGATCGACATCGACGGATAGACGATCTCGAACTTGTCGGCGCCGAACTCCTGGCGGGCCAGGTGGGCTTCGTTCTCCCAGGTGAGCAGGACATCGCCGATGCCGCGCTGCACGAAGGTGGTCAGCGAGCCCCGCGCGCCGGTGTCCAGAACCGGCACCTGGCGGTACAGCTGCTGGACATAGGCGCGAGCCTTGGCGTCGTTGCCGCCCGGCTGCTTCAGGGCCCATGCCCAGGCGGCCAGATAGGCCCAGCGCGGCGCGCCGCCGGTCTTGGGATTGGGCGTGACGATGTCGATGCCCGGCTTGATCAGGTCGCCCCAGTCCTTGATCTTCCAGGGATTGCCCTTGCGGACCAGGAAGATGATCGTCGAGGTGTAGGGGGCCGAGTTGTCGGGCAGGCGCGACTGCCAGTTCTTGGCGATCAGGCCGCGCTTGGCGATCTCGTCGATGTCGTTGGACAGGGCCAGGGTGACCACGTCGGCCTGGAGGCCGTCGATCACCGAGCGGGCCTGCTTGCCCGAGCCGCCGTGGCTCTGGTTGATGACCAGGTCCTGGCCGACCTTGTCCTTCCAGTACTTGGCGTAGGCGGCGTTGATCTCCTTGTAGAGCTCGCGGGTCGGGTCGTAGCTGACATTGAGCAGGGTCAGCGACTTGGCGGCGGCCCCTGCTTCACCGAGGAAGCCCAGGCCGGTGGCGACCCCCGCTCCCGCCGCGACCATGTCGCGACGGGAGAGGTTGAGCCGCCGAGCTTCGGAAAGCTTGGTCATGCCCGAGGCCTTAGAACGCGTACTGGCTGCGCAGGTTGACGGCCTTGTAGCTCTGGCCGATCTGCACGCCCGAGGCGTCGCGACGGTCGACGTCGACGTCCAGATAGTCGAGCGAGAACTTGGTCACCGAGTTGGGGAACCAGTTCACGCCGAACGTGGCGATCTCCTGGACGCCGCCGCGAACGCGGTCGGCCGCCACTGTGGCGTATTCGTGGTGGTTGACGTCGAGCACCGAGTAGCGCGCCGCCAGTTCCCAGGCGCCCCACTTGCCGGCCTTCGGGTCGAACGGGTTGTCGATGGCCGGGGCGTCGAAGGCGAAGTTGGCGGCGTTGTACTTGCGCGCCTCGCCGGTCAGCACCCAGCCGCCCTCGACATACCAGCCGTAGAACTTCGGATCGGTGACGTTGGCCGGCTTGTTGCGACGGTCCAGCGCGATGTCGAAGTACTCGCCCTGGATCAGGAAGTTCTTCTTCTGGGCGGCCAGCTCGAAGCCGTAGTGGCGGGCGCCCGACGAGTCGATGGCGCCGGAGCTGACCAGACGGGTGCCGTCGGTGCGCAGCTCGGGACGATC
The DNA here is from genome assembly GCF_056406675.1 of Caulobacter sp. P1_B12_2. NCBI lineage: Bacteria > Pseudomonadati > Pseudomonadota > Alphaproteobacteria > Caulobacterales > Caulobacteraceae > Caulobacter > Caulobacter sp. P1_B12_2. The sequence goes on from NZ_JBFTZS010000131.1 coordinate 10,329, forward strand.
CTCGACGGTGATCGGATAGGCGCCGGCCGCGGCGATCTGGGCGGGCTGGGCGATCCGGCTGGCGTTGACGCCGACATGGGTCAACCAGTCATAGCCCTTGAAGGGAATGAAGGCGACGCGGCCGACATAACCCAGCTGCTCGTCGAAGGTGGCGCCGTCGCCGGCCTTGGCGCCGGTC
>NZ_JBFTZS010000132.1:0-10417 GCF_056406675.1 Caulobacter sp. P1_B12_2
GGCCCAGGGCCCGTGGGCCGCGCCGAGCCAGTGCTCGACCGCCACCTCGCCGTTCAAGCCCAGCAGTTGGGCCCCGAACAGGAAGACCACGCCCACGCCGCCGAACAGCACGAACGACACCGCGACCGTGCGCCAGGCCCGGGCGTCCATGTTGGTGAAGAAGTCGATCAGGCGACGAAGCATCAGCCTGCCTCGCCCATGCCCAGGCTGCGGTCAAGGGGGCGGGGTGAAGCGCGGCGAACACGCAAATCGCCTGAGGATCGCTCATTTTGTCGTCACGGTTCCCGTCAGGCGGAACCGCGTCGTGGTTAAGTTTCCCTCAATACGACTATTGCGTTGCAGGGCTGTCTTACGGCGCGGCTAAGTTATCCACAGGCTCCCGGCCTTGCGGACAGCGCTTGGACGGGATGCGTTGGGAGCGTCCGTCGTGAAGACCCTGGCTGTGATTTCCCGCAAGGGCGGGGCCGGCAAGACGACCCTGTCGGTCAACCTGGCTCTCACCGCCCACCTGGCGGGATGGAAGACCCTGCTGGCCGACATCGATCCGCAACGCTCGGCCTCCGACGCCCTGCGGGCGCGCGGCGAACCCGGCCCCGGCCTGGCCGAGATCAGCGCCGGCAAGCTGTTCCAGACCCACTCGCAGGCCGCCCACGACGCCCATGACGTGATGCTGATCGACACGCCCGTCGCGCCGGACGCCGACGTGGCCGTGGCGGTCAACTCGGCCGACCTGTGCCTGCTGGTCTGCCGCCCGACGTTCCTGGACATCGCCTCGGTGGCGCGCTCGGCCGAGATGGTCCGGCGCCTCGGCAAGGCGGGATTGATCGTTCTGAACCAGGCCCCGTCCAAGCGCGGCGGGTTCGAACCGGCTAGCGTGCGCCAGGCCGTCGAGGCGCTTCGGTTCTGCGGCCTGCCCATCGCGCCGGTCGGCCTGCGCTCGCGCGCCGTCTACCAGCAGTCGATCGCCCGAGGCCTGTCGGTGGTCGAGTGGGACGCCCAGACCTCGGCCGCCCAGGAGGTCGACCGCCTGTGGAGCCACGTCGCCGCCCTGCTGGCCCTGGACGGCCAGGGACGCGCCCGCGCCGTTTGAGCCTTCAACCAGGCCTGATGTCCTTGAACGGCCAGCGATTTTCCGCGAATTTTGGCCGGGGCGTCAAATAATCCACAGGTTGAAGTTCTGTTCATACCTTCGCCATAACAGTTACGCACCTTGGGGAACCTTGCGGCCGCGAGAACCGGTCGTTCGGTTTGGGCAAAGAGTGCAAGTCGTGAAGACAATTACTGTGCTTTCCCGAAAGGGTGGATCGGGCAAGACCACCCTGGCCGTGAACCTGGCGCTGATGGCCTTTCTGGCCGGGCACAAGGTTCTGTTGGCCGACATCGATCCGCAGCGGTCCGCGTCGGACGCCCTGCGCACGCGCATCGAGCCCGGACCGGCCCTGGCCGAGATCACCGCCGGCAAGCTTTTTCTGACCAAATCCAACGCGATGCGGGAAAACTACGACTACCTGTTCATCGACACGCCCGCCGCGCCGGAGGCCGATGTCGCCCAGGCGGTGAACATCGCCGACTTCTGCCTGGTGGCGGGGCGGCCCTCGTTCCTCGACCTGGCCCCGATCGTGCGCACGGCCGAAGCGGTGCGCCGCCTGGGCAAGAGCGGGCTGGTGGTGCTGAACCAGGCCCACACCAACAAGCCGGAAGTCGCCCCGGTGGCCTTCCCGGAGATCATGGAGGCCCTGCGGTTCTGCGGCCTGCCGCTGGCCCCGCACGGCCTGCGCTCGCGCGAGGCCTTCCAGAAGGCCATGGCGCAGGGACGTTGCGTCGCCGAGCTCGAGCCGGACAGCCCGGCCGCCCGCGACCTGGAGCGGCTGTGGGCCCACGTCGAGGCGCAACTAGGCGGTTTCGTCGAAACGGCGATGAAGACCGCCCTCACGGCCTGATCCGACTTTCACGAGACGCCGACGCTCTCTAGGTTCCCCGCTCCAACGGCGGAGCCTCTTCATGAAACTTCTCGGCGTCTCCGGCAGCCTGCGGGCCGCCTCGTACAACACCGCCCTGCTGCGCGCCGCCCAGGAGTGCACGCCCGAGGGCGTGACGATCGAGATCTTCCGCCTGCACGACCTGCCGCTGTTCAACCAGGACGTCGAGGACCAGGGCGACCCCGCCCCGGTCACCGCCTGGAAGGAGGCCATTGCCGGCGCCGACGCCCTGCTGCTGGCCTGCCCCGAATACAACGGCGGGGTCACCGGCGTGCTGAAGAACGCCATCGACTGGGCCTCGCGCGGCAGCCCGTCGGTTCTGACCGGCAAGACCGCCTGCATCGTCGGGGCCTCGCCCGGCGTCACCGGCACGGTCCGCGCCCAGGACGCCCTGCGCCAGTCGCTGCGCAAGGTCTCGGCGGAGTACTGGCCGCTCAGCGAGATGCTGGTCGGCCAGGCCCACACCAAGATCGAGAACGGCCAGCTGACCGACGAGAAGACCCTGGCCTATCTGGGCCGGCACCTGGCCGCGTTCGTCGAGCACATGAAGGGCTAGGCCCGAGCCCTACTTCGCCGTCATCGCCGGGTCGTAGTTGGGGCCGAAGTCCAAGACGAACAGCGGACCCAGCACCACCGTCTGCTTCGCGCCGCCCAGGTGCAGGGCGACGCCCGCCCCGCCCTTCTCCGCGTCCATGCCCGCGCGGCCGCTGACCGTGTAGATCTGCCACTCGCCGCTGGTCACGACGACCTTGCCCTCGACGATGCCGCCCCACGGCGAGGCCGCCTGCTGGACGCGCACGGAGCTGATGTTTGCCGTCGCCGGCCCGCCGTCGACCGGCTCGGCCTTGGCCCAGAAGGCGATGGTGATCACGTCGCCCTTGGTGATCTTGCCGTTGACGCCCTGGCCGGCGCTGCTGTCCCAGGGCTTGTCCGGCGTCGGCGCGGTGACCTGGACCCGGATGCCGCCCCCGCCGATCACCGCCTTGTCCTTGACCGGCGCGTTGGTCTGGCCCGGTCCGTAGACGTTCCAGGCCGTGGACGGCCTGTTGATGGCGTATTTCATGACGCCTTCATCGGCGGCGTGGACCGGCGCGGCGGCGGCGAGACTCAGGACCGTAACAGCGGTCAGAACTGCGAACTTCCTCATGTTTCCCCCTTCAAGAGACGTCGCTAGCGTCGATCGTCCGCCGTCGGCGGCCGATATGGTCGTTTCCTCCCGGGGCCGCCCGCCATGCGGCGCGGCCTCTCGTGTTTATGATGATAGCGGTACCGCGAGCCTCGGATCGACGCAAGAACCCCGCGCGATGCGGCCTTTGTTGCGTTGCACCGCGGCAAGCGCGGGCGTAAAGACCGCCCCAATCCTGAAACCGGACTTCCGAGTCCACGTCCTCCCAGGGGAGCCCTGAACCATGTCGCTTGAGTCCGCCGCCCTGCGGCGCATCGCCCCGTCCGCCACCATCGCGATCAGCGCCAAGGCGCGCGCCCTGAAAGCGACCGGCCGGGACGTGATCGCCCTTTCCGCCGGCGAACCGGACTTCGACACCCCCGACAACATCAAGGAAGCCGCCATCGCGGCGATCCGCGCCGGCAAGACCAAGTACACCGACCCCGACGGCATGCCCGAGCTGAAGGCCGCGATCTGCGCCAAGTTCCAGCGCGAGAACGGCCTGGAGTACAAGCCCAGCCAGGTCCACGTCGCCCCGGGCGGCAAGCCGGTGATCTACAACGCCTTCGTCGCCACCCTGAACCCGGGCGACGAGGTGATCATCCCCGCCCCGTACTGGGTGTCGTATCCCGACATGACCCTGCTGGCCGGCGGCACCCCGGTGCCGGTCGAGACCACCGCCGAGAGCGGCTTCAAGATCACGCCGGAAGCGCTGGAAGCGGCGATCACGCCCAAGTCCAAGTGGCTGATCATCAACAGCCCGTCCAACCCGTCGGGCGGCGCCTATACGCGCGCCGAGCTGCGGGCCATCGCCGACGTCCTGCTGCGCCACCCGCAGGTCTGGGTGCTGACCGACGACATGTACGAGCACCTGGTGTTCGACGACTTCGAGTTCACCACCATCGCCCAGGTCGAGCCCAAGCTGTACGACCGCACCCTGACGATGAACGGCGTGTCGAAGGGCTATTCGATGACCGGCTGGCGGATCGGCTACGCGGCCGGCCCGGAAGCGCTGATCAAGGCCATGGGCAAGATGATCAGCCAGACCACGTCGAACCCCTGCTCGATCTCGCAATGGGCGGCGCTGGAGGCCCTGAACGGTCCGCAGGACTTCATCAAGCCCAACGCCAAGCTGTTCCAGGAGCGCCGCGACCTGGTCGTGTCGATGCTGAACCAGGCGACCGGCCTGCATTGCCCGACCCCGGAAGGCGCGTTCTACGTCTATCCGTCCTGCGCCGGCCTGATCGGCAAGACCGCGCCCAGCGGCAAGGTCATCGAGACCGACGAGGACTTCGCCGTCGAACTGCTGGAGACCGAGGGCGTGGCCGTGGTGCACGGCGCGGCGTTCGGCCTGTCGCCGTTCTTCCGCATCAGCTACGCCACCGCCAATGATGTTTTGGAAGACGCCTGCGCGCGCATTCAGCGCTTCTGCGGCAACGTGAAATAGCCTTTCTTCTCCACTGCGGTCGTCATTCTGGCTCTTTTGGTCAGGATGACGACTGTAAGTCGGCGCCGAACCGCGCTAGGGCTCCTTTTCGCCGCGTCCCGCGGCCAGGAGACCGTCATGGCGCGCACCCCGAACTATTCCTTCGAACGCCAGGAGCGCGAGCGCCTGAAGGCGAAGAAGGCCGAACAGAAGGCCGCTGAAAAGGCCGCCGCCAAGGCCGCCGAGGCAGCATCCAAGCCCCCGACCGACGATCAGTGAAAGACGGCGCATGCCCAGTTCGACGACCTTCAACCACGAGACCGTCTCGCTCGACGGCGAGCACTTCTCGGACTGCGAATTCCGCGACTGCCGCCTGACCTTCGCCGGCGGTAAGGCTCCGGTGTTCGACAACTGCAAGGTCGTCGACTGTGAGTGGAAGTTCGAAGGCCCCGCCGAGCAGACCCTGGCCCACCTGAAGGCCGTGTGGAACGCCGGCGGCAAGGCCCCGGTCCAGGCGCTGATCAAGGAAATCACCGGCGGCGGCCGTTAGCCCTCTCGGAGCCTTGTGGGCCGCGCGGGGTTAGTACTCTGCGGCAACGCACAGGATCGAAGGGATCGGCCCATGCTCGACGCCAAGGAATGCCTGGCTCGCGCCAGCGAAATGGAGCGGCGAGCCGGAGCGTGCGGCTCGGTGAGTCTCGAAGCTGACCTGCTGTCGATGGCCGAGACCTGGCGCTATCTGGCGCAACAAGCTCTGTGGCAGGACTCGCTCATCGTTCGAGCGACAGGACTCGGGCCGGGAATTGGCCTAAGGTAGAGCTATCGGCGCCCATCCGTCGCCGTCCGCGAACCTCCCTGCGCCTAGGATCGGACTTTCCTTGCCATGCCGCGTCCGATCCCCGGGATTGAAGACGCACAGACGCTCGCCCAGGCGATCGTGGACACCATCCACGAGCCGTTGCTGGTGCTCGACTCAGCGTTCTCCGTGTTAGCCGCCAGCCGGTCGTTCTACGAGACCTTCAAGGTCGATCCCGAACACACGATGGGCTGCCTGCTCTACGCCCTGGGCGACGGCCAGTGGGACATCCCCGCCCTGCGCGTGCTGCTGGAGACGATCATCCCGGAGCGGGTGGTGATGAACGGCTTCGAGGTCAGCCACGATTTCCCGGGCCTGGGCCAGCGGGTAATGCTGCTGAACGCCCGCAAGGTGATCTACGAGACCAGCTCCAATTCGACGATCCTGCTGGCCTTCACAGACATCACCGCGCGGCGGGCGATCGAGCGCGAGAAGGAAATCCTGCAGGAGCGCACCAGCGATCTGTTGGGCCAGAAACAGGTCTTGTTGCAGGAGATGCAGCACCGGGTCGCCAACAGCCTGCAGATCATCGCCAGCATCCTGATGCTCAAGGCCCGGGCCGTCACCTCCGAAGAGACCCGCTTCCACCTGAAGGACGCCCATCAGCGGGTGATCTCGGTGGCCGAGGTCCAGTCGCACCTGCACGCCTCGGGCGGCGTCGACCAGATCGAGGTCGGCCCTTACCTGACCAAGCTGTGCGCCAGCCTGGCCGCCTCGATGATCGGCGACGCCCAGCCGATCGAGCTGACGGTGGTGGCAGACCGCGGCGCGATCGGTTCGGACAAGGCCGTCAGCATCGGCCTGATCGTCACGGAACTGCTGATCAACGCCGTCAAATACGCGTTCCCCGTCTTCAAGGCGGGCGCCCAGGTCACTGTCACCTTCGCCAGCGACGACGAGGCCTGGACCCTGACGGTCAGTGACAACGGCGTCGGCAAGGCCGCCGACATCGCGCCGGGCAAGCACGGCGGCCTGGGCACGGTGATCGTCGACGCGCTGGTCAAGCAACTGGATGGTCACATGACGGTGGTCGCCACCGACGGCATGACGGTGACGATCCGGCATGAGCACGTCGTGGCCCTGGCGCCCGTCCCGGCCTGAACCGCCGCGACATTCCGCGCGACTGCACGCATCGCCGAATGCATGTTAGGTCAGGTCAGGGGCGTCTGAATTCACGGGAGCGCGCGCATGCGCATCTCCGGCCGCATGGCCTTGGCTCTGGCGATCGCCGGCCTGCTGTCCCTCGTCCTGCCCCTCGTGGCCCAATCAGCGTCCTTGGCTGCTCGTCTCGACGACGCCGTGCTGGACGAGCTGAACTTCGCCCGCGCCCGGCCGGCCGAATACGCTCGCGAACTGCGCCGCGAGATCAACAGGAGCGACGATCCCGCCGCCGTCGAGGAGGCGATCGACTTCCTGGAACGTCAGGCCGCCCTGCCGCCTCTCGGCGCGGACCGGCGCATCGCCGCCGCCGCCCGCCAGCACACTCAGGCCCAAGGCGCGCGAGGCGACGTCGGCCACGGCGCGGCCGGCGCCCTGGGCCAGCGGCTGCGCGGCCAAGGCGTCTGGGCCGGGCTTTCGGCCGAGAACATCTCGTACGGCTACGACGATCCCCGGGACGTCGTCCGTCAACTGATCATCGACAGCGGCGTGCCCGGCCGGGGCCACCGCCGCAACATCTTCGGCGCGGGCTACCAGCTGGCCGGCGTGGCCTGCGGTCCGCACCGCGCCTATGGCGTCATGTGCGTGATCGACTTCGCCGGCGCCCTGCCCCCACGCGAGTGACCTATCCGGCGCATCGCGATTTATATGACAACTGTTGATGAGAACGACTTGCAAGTGACCAGCGCTCACAATATGCAGTGCGACTAAGAATAAGTCGCACTAGCATTTGAGGTCGTCGTGAAGTCCAAAGCCCTGCTGCTCGCCCTGTTGGCGACCGCCGCCCCCCTGTACGCGATGGCGGCGGAGACCTCGGCCGACGACAAGACCTCGGTCGACGGCGTCACCGTCACGGCCCGCGCCCACGACACCGTCGGCTCGACGGCCAGCAAGCTGGCCACCCCGCTGGTGGAGACGCCCCAGTCGGTGTCGATCATCACCGCCGACCAGATCGACAAGCTGGGCCTGACCTCGCTGAACCAGGCCATGCGCTACGTGGCCGGCGTCACGCCCGAGACCCGCGGCGGCGCAGTCACCCGCTACGACCAGTTCAAGCTGCGCGGCTTCGACGTCACGACCACCTTCCTGGACGGTCTCTCCAGCCAGTATCCAGGCTGGTACGCCGACGCCCAGGTCGACGCCGCCTCGGTCGAGCGCATCGAGATCCTCAAGGGCCCGGCCTCGGTGCTCTACGGCAACTCGCCGCCCGGCGGCCTGCTGAACTTCGTGTCCAAGACCCCCAAGGAAGTCGCCGGCGGCGAATTCCAGGTGCGGGTCGGCAGCCGCGACCTGGTCGACGCCTCGATCGACACCACTGGCCCGATCGCCGGCGATCCCCGCTACACCTATCGCCTGCTGGCCCTGTTCCGTCAGGGCGACGGCCAGGCCCAGACCACCGAATACCAGCGCTACCTGATCGCGCCGTCCTTCACCTGGCGTCCGGACGACGCGACCACCGTCACCCTGCTGGGCCGCTACCAGCACGATCCGAAGTCCAACTCCTACGGCTCGGCGCCGTCCAAGGGCTCGGCCTTCGCCAACCCGCTGGGCCAGCTGTCGCCGAACTTCTACGACGGCGATCCGAACTTCGAGGCCTATAACCGCACCCAGGCCCAGATCGGCTACCTGGCCGAGCACAGGTTCAACGACGTCTTCGCCGTCCACCAGAACCTTCGCTACACGCGCGTCGAGGCCAACTACGAGTCGGTCTACGCGGCCGGTCTGTTGGCCGACAACCGCACCCTGACCCGCGGCACGGCGGCCTCGCTGGAAAGCAACGACGGCTTCGCCGTCGACAACCAGCTGAGCGCTCACTTCGCCACCGGCGCCCTGACCCACGACGTGCTGCTGGGCGTCGACTACCAGCACATGATGGCCAAGGTGCAGTTCGGCTTGGGCACGGCGCCGAACCTGGACATCTTCGCCCCGGTCTACGGCCAGACGATCCTTGATCCGCGCGTCGCGGGCGTCGGCTACTACGCCTCCGACAGCCGCATCAAGCAGGAGCAGGTCGGCTTCTACGCCCAGGACCAGATCAAGTACGGCAATCTGGTCACCCTGCTCAGCGTGCGCCGCGACGACGTCAAACAGGAAACCCTCGCCCTGGGCGCCACACCGTTCCCGACCACGATCGACCAAGGCAAGACCACCGCCCGCGTCGGCGTGCTCTATCACTTCGAAAACGGCTTCGCGCCCTACGCCAGCTGGTCCCAATCGTTCGAGCCTCAGGGCCAGACCGACTTCGCCGGCAAGCCGTTCGACCCTGTCACCGGCGATCAGGTCGAGGCCGGCCTGAAGTACGAGTCCCCCGACAAGCGGATCTACGCCACCGTCGCCGCCTTCCAGATCGAGCGTAAGAACGCCCTGACCGCAGACCCGGTCCACCCGAACTTCAGCATCCAGGGCGGCGAGCTGCGCTCGCGCGGCGTCGAGTTCGAAGGCCGGGCCAAGCTGACCAACCGCCTGAAGGTGACCGCCGCGGCCACCAAGCTGGACGTCGAGTTCACCAAGAGCAACGACGGCCTGCGGGGCCTGACCCCGGTCGGCGTCGCCGAGAAGACTGCCTCGGCCTTCGTCGACTACGACTTCGGCGGCCCGCTGGACGGCGTGGCCGGCGGCGTGGGCGTGCGCTACGTCGGACCCAGCTGGGGCGACAACATCAACTCCTTCAAGTCGCGCGCCTACACCCTGGTCGACCTGACCCTCAGCTACGAGCTGGCCAAGCTGAGCCCCTCGCTCAAGGGCTGGCAGGCCACCGGCAGCGCCACCAACCTGTTCGACAAGCGCTACGTCTCGTCGTGCTACTCGGCCGACTGGTGCTGGTTCGGCGAGCAGAGGACCGTCCAGGTCGGCCTCAAGCGCAGCTGGTAGACCATGACTCAGACGGTCCAAATCGGGCTGGCGTCAGCGGCGACCCTCGCGGTCGCCGTCGGCGTTTGGATGCTCTGGCTGGCGTGGAAGCGTAACCCGAAGCCGCGCGGCGCCCTGATCGCCGGCGGCTGGGCCCTTTTGGTCGCCGCCGCCGTTCTGCTGGCGCCCTGGGCCGGCGGGGATCGGGGCGTGGCGATCTCGACCCTGCTGGTCGCCGTCGCCGCCACCGCCTTCATCGTCGTCAGCGGCCGCTGGACCCTGCCGCATGGCAAGAAGGCCAAGCCGATCCGCGCGACCGGCGGCGGCGCCGAGCCCGCGCCCGGCCCGGCGTCGACCTGGCCGCGAACGGTCGCCGCCGTGCTGCTGGCCCTGCCCGTCTCGACCGCCGCGTCGGTCGCCTTCGGGGTGGCCCTGGTGGTCTGGATGCCCGGATCGCAAGCCGACAAGCTGGTGGCCGCCGCGTTCGGCGCGCCCCYKGTGCTGACGGGGGCCATGGTCTGGACCTGCGCCGACCGCAAGCTGCTGCGCACCACCGCCGGCCTGGGCGCCCTCACCGCCGTCTGCGCCCTCGCCGTCGTCCTGCGGCCGCACTAGGAAGATCGTGATGGACGCCAAGACGCCGCCTCCCGCCGCCGAGAAGATCGAGTTCGCCAACCGCCCGTCGATCTGGCCCAAGGTTCCGCCCGCCTTCGTGCGCACCGTGCTGTCGGGGCACTCAGGTCTGGGCCTGGTCGCCGCCGCCCTGATCTACATCGTCTGCCTGTCGGGCACGGTGGCGGTGTTCCTCAACGAGCTGAAGCTGTGGGAGGAGCCCGCCGCGCCGACCCAGACCCACGCCAGGCCCCAGGCCATCCAGGCCTTCGCCGAGGGCGTGGGTCTGGGTCGGCGCGGCGGGCTCCTCCCACAGCTTCAGCTCGTTGAGGAACACCGCCACCGTGCCCGACAGGCAGACGATGTAGATC
>NZ_JBFTZS010000133.1:0-10374 GCF_056406675.1 Caulobacter sp. P1_B12_2
CCGCGCGGCAGCCCCTTCCAATGCTGCCGCGTTTCCATATCTAATCCTATGTAAGGCGGGTGGTTCGGCCCGCCGGGAGACAGCGGTCAATGGCCGAGCGAAAGCAAGGCGGACAGAATAACGGCGCGGGCTCTTCGGTGATCACGGAAGTGAAGCCGAAGACGCAAAAGCCCTCGCTTTACCGCGTATTGATCTTGAATGACGACTATACTCCCATGGAGTTCGTCGTTTACGTACTTGAACGTTTCTTCAACAAGTCGCGCGAAGATGCGACCCGGATCATGTTGCACGTTCATCAACATGGCGTCGGCGTTTGCGGCGTTTTCACCTACGAAGTTGCCGAGACCAAGGTCGCGCAAGTGATCGACTCGGCACGCAGGCATCAGCACCCCCTGCAGTGCACCATGGAAAAGGACTGAGGAGCCTCCCCTTGCCCTCTTTTTCGCGCCCACTTGAAGAATCCCTGCATCGCGCCGTCGCTTACGCCAATCAGCGCAAGCACGAGTACGCCACGCTTGAACACCTGCTGCTGTCGCTCACCGATGACGACGACGCGGCCGGCGTCATGCGGGCCTGCGATGTCGACCTCAACGCTCTGAAGAAGAGCCTCGTGAACTATCTCGACGTCGAACTGTCCTCTCTGGTGGTCGACGACGAAGACGACGCCAAGCCCACGGCGGGCTTCCAGCGCGTGATCCAGCGCGCTGTAATCCATGTGCAGTCCTCCGGTCGCGAAGAAGTGACCGGCGCCAACGTGCTGGTGGCGATCTTCTCCGAGCGCGAGAGCCACGCCGCCTACTTCCTGCAAGAGCAGGACATGACCCGCTACGACGCGGTGAACTTCATCGCCCACGGCATCGCCAAGAAGGCCGGAGCCTCCGAGCCCAAGCAAGCCAAGGGCGCGGCGGTCGAGGAAGACGTCGACAAGCCCAACGCCAAGACCGGCGGCGAGGCCCTCGAAGCCTATTGCGTCGACCTCAACGAAAAGGCCCGCCAGGGCAAGGTCGACCCGCTGATCGGCCGCGCGAACGAAGTCGAACGCGCGATCCAGATCCTGTGCCGCCGGACCAAGAACAACCCGCTTCTGGTGGGTGAACCCGGCGTCGGCAAGACCGCCATCGCCGAGGGCCTGGCCCGCAAGATCATCACCAACCAGGTCCCCGAAGTCCTGGCCGGCGCCACCATCTACTCGCTCGACATGGGCGCGCTGCTGGCCGGCACCCGCTATCGCGGCGACTTCGAGGAACGCGTCAAGCAGGTGGTCAAGGAACTGGAGAACCACCCCAACGCGGTGCTGTTCATCGACGAAATCCACACGGTGATCGGCGCGGGCGCCACCTCGGGCGGGGCCATGGACGCCTCCAACCTGCTGAAGCCCGCCTTGGCTTCGGGCTCGCTGCGCTGCATGGGTTCGACCACCTACAAGGAGTTCCGTCAGCACTTCGAGAAGGATCGGGCCCTGGTCCGTCGCTTCCAGAAGATCGACGTCAACGAACCGACGGTGGAAGACACCATCAAGATCCTCAAGGGCCTGAAGACCTACTACGAGGACTTCCACAAGCTGAAGTACACCAACGAGGCCCTCAAGGTCGCGGTGGAGCTGTCGGCCAAGTACATCACGGACCGCAAGCTGCCCGACAAGGCGATCGACGTGATCGACGAGGCGGGCGCGGGCCAGATGCTGCTGCCGGAAAGCCGTCGCAAGAAGGTCCTGGGCGTCAAGGAGATCGAGGCCGTGGTGGCCAAGATCGCCCGCATCCCGCCCAAATCCGTCAGCAAGTCGGACACCGAGTCCCTGCGCGAGCTGGAACGGGATCTGAAGGGCGCGGTGTTTGGTCAGGACGAAGCCCTGGCTCAGCTGTCCTCGGCCATGAAACTGGCCCGGGCCGGCCTGCGCGACCCGGAAAAGCCGATCGGCAGCTATCTGTTCAGCGGCCCGACCGGCGTCGGCAAGACCGAAGCCGCCAAGCAGCTCGCCTCGACCCTCGGGATCGAGATGATCCGCTTCGACATGTCGGAATACATGGAGCGCCACACCGTCAGCCGACTGATCGGGGCTCCCCCCGGCTATGTCGGCTACGATCAGGGCGGCCAGCTGACCGACGCCGTCGATCAGCACCCGCACGCCGTGGTGCTGCTAGACGAGATCGAGAAGGCGCACGCCGACGTCTACAACATCCTGCTCCAGGTCATGGACCATGGCGTGCTGACCGACAGCAACGGCAAGAAGGTCGACTTCAGGAACGTCATCCTGATCATGACCACCAATGCCGGCGCTTCGGACGCCCAGCGCCAGTCGATCGGTTTCGGCCGCGACAAGGTGGTCGGCGAGGAAGAGGCCGCCCTCAAGCGCCTGTTCACGCCGGAATTCCGCAACCGCCTCGACGCGGTGGTGGCGTTCAAGCCGCTGACGCCGGAGATCATCCGCCAGGTCGTGCAGAAGTTCGTCCTGCAGATGGAAGTCCAGCTGGCCGACCGGAACGTGACGATCTCCCTGACCGACGACGCGGCCGACTGGCTGGCCAAGAACGGCTTCGACGAGCTCTACGGCGCGCGCCCCCTGGCGCGGGTCATCCAGGAGCACATCAAGAAGCCGCTGGCCGACGACATCCTGTTCGGACGTCTGGTCCGCGGCGGTCACGTCAAGGTCGTGCTCAAGGACAGCAAGATCGACTTCGAGATCGAGAGCGCGCCTGAAAAACCAGGCAAGGCTCCCAAGGCCGAAGACGAAGCCGAACCGGCCCTGGCCGACTAGGCTCGATCGAGCAGACGAGACAGCGAGGGGCCCGGAGCGATCCGGGCCCTTTTGCTTTAGGGCCGCTCATCAAACTCGCGAAACACGACTGGACAAAACAGGAACACGCGCTTAGGCTGATCTCATGAACGTCGCTTTCGACACGCTCGGCGCAACAAAACGTCTCCGCGACGCGGGGCTGGAAGAGCGTGCGGCGGAGGCGATCGTGGAACTGGTGCAGTCGACCGCGCAGTTCCCAGACATCAGCGGCCTGGCCACGAAGGCCGATACGGCGACAAAGGCCGACCTCGCCAACATGGCGACTAAAGCCGATATCCGCGACATGGCGACCAAGGCTGACCTCGCCGAGCTGGCTCACGCGACCAAGATGGACATTCAAGCCCTGAAAGCGGACTTGGCMATAACCAAGACCCAGATCCTGGTCGAGTTGAACGACAAGCTCCGCGCTCAGAGCTTCGCCCTGATGGGCGGCGTGACGGCGATCGTCGGCCTGGCGACGGCGATCATCAAGCTGGGGTCCTAGCCACGGGCGGCAAAGCCCTCAAAGCCCTGCAGAGATCTTCTCCGCCGGCCCCCTCAGGTCCTCGACCTCCGCCATCCCTCGCCCCGCAGGCCCAGGTCTGGGTAACGGTCTCCAGTAGGCGCCAGCCTGGCTGGTCTTGCAGATCACCGGCGCGTCGACCTCGCCTAGCGAAGATAGCGCGCGCCCAGGGTGGTGAGGATCGTCACGGCGCCGGCTTCGTCCAGAACGTCGGGCGTGAAGGCCGTCAGGCCCGCCTTGGCCAGGACGCCCTGATCGGCCGCGACGATCTGGTGCTGGGCCATGTTCCAGTCGCGAAACAGCCGCCGGTCCGCCGCGCCCTGAGCGATGATGGCCAGGTCGGTGTGGCGCGCATCGCTTCGGATCCGCTCGAAGGTCGCCGTGATCTCGCCGGCCGGCCCCTCCAGCAGTTGCAGGAAGCGCCCCTCGCCAGTCACCAGAAAGCCAGTGATGGCGGCCAGGCGATTGTTGTGCATCGACTTGACGAGGATGGTTCGGACCAGCTCGGGAAAGCCGCGCCCCGCATCACGCGACCGGCTCGCATAGATCAGGCGCACCAGCCCCTTCGGCTCGTCGTCGAACTCCAACATGGACTGGCTGGCCCCAAAGCTACCGCTACCTTGAGCAATGCCCGGTCGCGCCAAAGGTTCAGCTTACAGCGCCGCCGAGATCTTCTCGGCCAGGGCCTTCAGGTCTTCGACATCGGCCATGCCCTCGCCGTGGCGTCCCAGAGCCTCGCCCTCGAAACGGGGGATGATGTGGAAATGCAGGTGGAAGATCGTCTGGCCGGCCGGCGCGCCGTTGAACTGGGTGACCACCACGCCGTCGGGCTTCAGGGCCGTGGTGACGGCCTGGGTCACCTTCTGCACGGCGCCGATCAGCCGCCCCAGGGTCTTGGTCTCGGCCTCCAGCAGGTTGCGGGCCTGGCTGGTCTTGGAGATCACCAGAACGTGGCCCTTCGCTTGCGGAAAGACATCCATGAAGGCCAGGACCTGGTCATCCTCGAACACCTTCACCGCCGGGACCTCGCCACGGATGATCTTGGCGAAGATGTTGTCGGCGTCGTAGCTTCCGTGAAGGCTCATGATCGTCTCCGGCGTGATCGAAACCGTACCTAGCAAACCGGGAGGGGCGCGCAAATGATCACGAGCCCGACACGGCGGGACATGTTGGCGGCGGCGACCGCCTTTGGCGTCGCTGGCCCAGCCTTGGCCGCGACTGAAACCCTGCATCGCGAAGCGCTGTTCACCACCTCGGACGACGGAGTCCGCCTGCACGTGCGCGAASTGCGGCCAGCCTCGGCGCGAGGCGCGCCGCTGATCCTGCTGCACGGCGCCCGCGCGCCCGGCGTCGCATCGTTCGACCTGCCGGTCGCCGGCGGCTCGCTGGCCGGCGATCTGGCCCAGCGCCTGAACCGCCGGATCTATGTGATGGACGCGCGCGGCTACGGCGGCTCGCAACGCCTCGCCGCCATGGACCGACCGCCCGAGGAAAGCCGCCCGCTGTCGCGCGCCTTCGAGGTGGTCCGCGACGTCGACGCCGTCCGCAAGCTGGCCGCCCAGCGGAGCGGCAGCGCGCGCGTCGGCCTGATCGGCTGGGCCACGGGCGGCATGTGGGCCGGGTTCTACGCGGCCCTGCGGCCCGAAACCGTCGCCGGCCTGGCGACGATCAACGCCCTCTACGGCGGCTCCGACGTCCACGCCATGCTCGGCCCAGGCTCGGGCGTCGCTCAGCCCGGCCAGCCCCGTCGCTTCGATCCGGCGACCGGCGGCTACGCGCTCTATCCGGCCGCGTCGCTGATGAGGGTCTGGGAGCGAAACATCCCGACCGAGAACAAGGACGAATGGCGCGATCCCGCCGTCGCCCAGGCCCTGGCGGCGGCCGTTCTGGTCTCCGATCCCGACAGCGGCAAGCACACGCCGCCGCAATTTCGCGCCCCGCTCGGCGCGTTGGAGGACAGCTTCCACCAGGCCTGCGGACGGCGGCTGTACGACGCCGGCTCGATCACCGCGCCCACCTTGCTGCTGCGCGCCGAGCACGACTTCTGGAGCCGTCCCGCCGACCTCGAGGCCTTCGCGGCCGATGCGGGCCGCTCGCCGTCGGTCAAGGCGGTGGCCCTGGCCGGCGCCACCCACTTCGTCCACCTCGACCGCCCCGAGCGCGGCCGCGATCGTCTGCTGACCGAACTCGCCGATCACTTCGGAGGACTCCGCGCATGACCGAGCACCTGACCGAACGCCAGAGGAAGTGGTTCGCCTCGGTCCGCGAGGGCCTGGAGCGCGAGACCGGCAAGAGCCTGGAGGATTGGGTCGCGATCGCCAGCGCCTGCCCCGAGACCAAACCCCGCGCCCAACTCGCATGGCTCAAGACCCATCATGGCCTGGGCCAGAACCGGGCCAGCTACATCCTGTCGGTGGCCTTCCCGTCCGAGCGCATGACCTGGGACAAGCCCGACGAGGCACGCGCGGCGCTGTGGACCGACCCGGCCTCGAAGGCGATCCTCGAAGCCCTGGAGGCGGCGGTCGCCGGCTTTGACGGCCTGGTCATCGGCCAGCGCAAGACCTACAGCGCCTGGTCGCGCGAATTCCAGTTCGCSGCCGCCAAGCCGGTCAAGGGCGGGACGGCGGTGCTGGGGCTGGCCGTGACGCCCGACGCCTCCCCTCGTCTGCTGGAGCCGAAGACCGAAAGCTGGTCCGAGCGCCTGAAAGCCAAGCTGCCCCTCGCCTCGCCGGCCGAGGTGGACGACGAGGTGCGAGCCCTGCTGAAGGCCGCTTTCGAACGATCCTGACGCGCCGAACGGAACACCCGTGCGCCGCCTTCGTTGGCTTAGGCCAATGGAGGAAGACGCATGTCCAACGAAGCCGAACTCGTCGCCAAGTTCTGGAAATCCCTGAAGTCCGACCGCACGGCCATGGTGGGTCTGGTTGGCGTCGAGGGCGACCGCGCCCAACCCCTGACCGCCCAGATCGAGGACGACGACGGCGGTCCGATCTGGTTCTTCACCTCGTCGGAGAGCGACCTGGTGTCCGCCCTGGCCAGCCACAAGAAGTCGGTCCTGCACTTCGTTTCGAAGGGCCATGACCTGTTCGCCTCGGTCGAGGGCGACCTGGCCGTCGACACCGATCGCGCGACGATCGAGCGTCTGTGGAATCCCTTCGTCGCCGCCTGGTTCGAGGGCAAGGACGACCCCAAGATCCGCCTGCTGCGCTTCGACGCCGGGCACGCCCAGATCTGGCTCAACGAGAACAGCCTGTTCGCCGGCCTGAAGATGCTGCTGGGGAAGGACCCCAAGAAGGACTACGCCGACAAGGTCGCCGAGACCAAGCTGAGCTAGACCCTACGACCCGGCGGCGCGGCGTCCCGCGTCGCCGCCCTGGGCGGCCTCAACCCTCGTGGCGAAAGGGCGAGAACTCGTCGGTCAGCATCGCCATTTCGGCGTCGACCGCCTCGCGTTCGCGCTCCAGATATCGGGCGACGGGTTCGCGCAGGGCCGGGTCGGCGATCCAGTGGGCCGAATAGACCGGGCTGGGCAGATAGCCGCGGGCGATCTTGTGCTGCCCCTGGGCCCCCGCCTCGACGCGCGGCAGGCCCAGGCGAATGCCGTGCTCGATGGCCTGGTAGTAGCAGAGCTCGAAATGCAGGAACGGCACGTCCTCGGCGCAGCCCCAGTGGCGGCCATAGAGACAGTCCGCCCCGATCAGGTTCAACGCCCCGGCGATCCATGGGCCGCCCGGTCGACGCGCCAGGATCAGCAGCACCTTGTCGGCCATCCGCTCACCCAGCAGCGAATAGAACGCCCGGTTCAGATAGGGCCGGCCCCACTTGCGGCCGCCGGTGTCCATGTAGAAGCCGAAGAAGGCGTCCCAGTGGTCCTCGGTCAGCTGGTCGCCGGTCAGGGCGACGATCTCCAGTCCGGCCTGGGCGTCGCGGCGCTCGCGGCGGATGGTCTTGCGGCGGTTGGACGACAGGGCCGCCAGGAAGTCGTCGAAGCTCGCATAGCCCTGATTGAACCAGTGATACTGCTGGTCCTGGCGGCGCAGCAGGCCGCGCTCGCCCATCCAGTCCCACTCGTCGGCTCTGGGGAAGGTCACATGCAGCGACGAGGCGTGCAGGCGGTCGCACAGGGTCAGGGCTCCGCCCAGCAGCGCCGAGCGGCCGTCGTCGACATCGATGCCGGGCCGGACGATCAGCCGAGGCCCGGTGACCGGCGAGAACGGCGCCGAGCACTGGAGCTTGGGATAGTAGCGCCCGCCGGCCCGCTCATAGGCGTCGGCCCAGCTATGGTCGAAGACGTATTCGCCCTGGCTGTGGGACTTCAGATAGAGCGGCATGACCGCCGCCACGCGGCCGGTCTCGTCCTCGACCGACAGGTGCTGCGGCGACCAGCCCGTGCGCTCGACCGCGCAGCCGCTCTCTTCCAGGGCGTTCAGGAAGTCGAAACTGACGAAGGGATCGCCGTGCGGCGCCGCGCAGGCGTCCCAGGCGTCGCGACCGATCTCGGCGATGCGGCGGTGAACGCGCACCTCCGCCTTGACGGCTGTCACGCGGCGAAGCCCTCGAAGATCAGGTTGTCGCAATGGTCGCGGACGCTGTCCCACTGCTCGGCCGAGCGCACGGTCCAGGCGATGATCGGCATGCCCTTGGCGCGATAGAGATCGGCCCGGGCGCTCGGCAGCATGTCCAGGCCCAGGGCCAGGAAGTCCGGCCGGGCGATCTCCACCTGCTCGAGGTTGGCCAGCGACTTGCGCAGTTCCGGGGCCAGCTTGCGGGCGTTCTCGTCGGCCCAATTGTAGCTGTCCAGGCCGCGCAGGATCTGCGGCTGGTGCTCGGCGAACCAGGCGTGGGAATAGGGATTGAAGCCGATCACGGCGGTCGGGCCGTTGTGATCGAGCAGGATCTCGCTGACCTGCTTCTCCAGCTCGCCGACCTCGCCGAACGGGGTCTTCAGCTCGATATAGACCATGGCCCGATGGCCGATCAGGGTCAGGGCGTCGGCCAGTGTCGGGATGGTCTCGTCCGTGCCCGACAGCGTCAGTTGGCCAAGGTCCGCGGCGGTGTGGTCGCGCAGCTTGCCCGACGCGCCCGTCAGGCGCTCCAGGTGGTCGTCATGGAACACCACGACGTGGTTGTCGGCCGTCAGCTGGACGTCCAGCTCGATCGCATAGCCCCCGGCGCAGGCGGCCTGGAAGGCGGCCAGCGAGTTCTCGGGCGCGCCGTCAGGCGACCACAGGCCCCGATGCGCCACCGCGGGTTCGAACAAGCGCTCCCACGCCTCGCCGAACACCTCGGTTCCGGGGCGGGGCCGCGCACGCATCAGGCCACCTCGACCACGGCGTCGACCTCGACCGAAAAGCCCAGCGGCAGCTTGTAGACGCCCACCGCCGAACGGGCGTGGCGGCCGGCGTCGCCGAACACCTCGACCATCAGGTCCGAGCAGCCGTTGATGACCTTGGGAATGTCGATGAAGTCCTGGCTGACCTGGACGAAACCGCCCAGCTTGACCACGCGCTTGACGCGGTCGAGGTCGCCGGTGGCGGCCTTCATCTGGGCCAGCAGGTTGATGCCGCACAGGCGCGCGCCCTGCTGGGCGGTCTCCAGATCGACGTCGGTCCCGACCGTGCCCTTGAGGCCGCCGTTGGCGTCGWGCGAGATCTGGCCGGAGATGTGGATCAGGTTCCCCGTCTGGACGAAGGGCACATAGTTGGCGACCGGCGCGACCGGTTGCGGCAGCACGATCCCAAGTTCAGCCAGACGCTGTTCGACCTTCGACATCACACACTCCAGAAACCTGGAAGCATGCTTAGCGCGGCGGGATGACAGGACAAGAAAAAAGGCCCGAACCGTTGCCGGGTCGGGCCTTCAATCTGTTTGGAAAACTGTTCGGCCCTCGGAAGAGCCGGTCGCCTTAGCGGGCGGCTTGCAGCTTTTCGACGGTGGCCGAAACGCGCTCGTTCAGCGGCTTGACCGAGTCCTTGATCGAGGCCGAGACGATCTCCGAGGCCTTGCTGACCTGGGCGATGTAGGCTTCCAGAGCCGACTTGGCCCAGGCGGTCTGCAGCTCGACGGCTTCCTGAACGCTCTTGGCGCCGGCCAGCGACTTGGCGGCGGCGACCTGGTCTTCGGCGGCCTTCTTCGAATAGGCGAAGGTCTGGGCGCCCAGGGCTTCGGCGCCCTTGGTGGCGGCGGTCACCGAAGCGACGACGGCTTCCAGGTTCTTCTTGGAATGGGTGTTGGCCTCGGCCAGAGCGGCCAGGGACTTCTCGACGCCGTCCTTGAACGCTTGGTTCGAGGCGGTGCTGAATTGCTCGACGGTGTTCTTCACGGTTTCGGCGGCGGCCATGCGGGGAGCTCCTGGCAATTGCGGGGCATGGCGGCGGACAAGCGGATCCGGACCATGCGTTGGGACAACGTCGGTGTCTCATGTTGCAGTGCAGCAGTCAAGAATTTTGTGCAGCGCACCATAACGTAACGTAAACGCGTGTTTTCGCCCGGCGCGCGAGATCGAAGCTTCGCCGCAACGCCTTGAATTTATCCATGTCTGCGGCGAAATCGCTCACCAGTTGTTTACCTTAGAGAAACACCACAAGCCGCATGCTAAGGTCACGCGTGTGGCGGTGCGGAACCGCTCAGTTCAGATGACGGACGCATTTCCCATGTTCGCCAAGCTTACTTCCGTCCGCTCCGCTCTCGCCGCCCTGGGCCTCGCCGGCGCCATGCTGTGCGGCCTGGCCGCGCCGACGCTGGCCTCGGCGCAGATCCCCTATCTGCAGATGAACAGCGCCGAGCCGAAATACTCGGCCATCGTCATCGACGCCAATTCGGGCGAAATGCTCTACGACAAAAGGGCCGACAGCCCGCGCTATCCGGCCTCGGTCACCAAGGTCATGACGCTGTACCTCACCTTCGAGGCGCTCAGCGAAGGCCGCCTGAAGCTGACCGACCGCGTGCCGATCACGCCCCGCGCCGCCGCCCAGGCGCCCACCAAGCTGGGCCTTCCGGTCGGCGACAGCGTCAGCGTCGACGAAGCGATCCGCGCCATGACCGTGAAGTCGGCCAACGACATCGCCGTGGCCATGGC
>NZ_JBFTZS010000134.1:0-10362 GCF_056406675.1 Caulobacter sp. P1_B12_2
CACTTGCCCCCACCTGGCGGCTTCGCCGCCTGTCCGCCCCCACAGGGGGCGGAGGACGCACGCGCCGCGCCAACGGCGGAGCCTCTTCCCCCTCTGGGGGAAGACGACCGCGAAGCGGTCCGTAGGGGGCAAGTGTTCGCCGCACCGCCCCTTGGGAAACCGCCCATGATCCTGCTAACACCGCTCCATGCTGACCGATCCCCTGTTCTACGCCGTCGCCATTCCCGCCGTGATCCTGCTGGGCCTGGCCAAGGGCGGGTTCGCCGGGATCGGGGTGGTGGCGGTGCCGATGATGGCGCTGGTGATCTCGCCGGTGCTGGCCGCGGCGATCACCCTGCCGATCCTGCTGGCCCAGGACGTCGTCAGCGTCTGGAGCTTCCGCRAGACCTGGGACAAGGGCCTGCTGATCCTGATGCTGCCGGCGGCGGCGGTGGGCATCTTCCTGGGTTGGCTGCTGGCGGCGCGGGTGTCGGTGGCGGCGGTCGAGCTGTCGATCGGCCTGATCTCGATCGCCTTCTCGCTGCAGCGCCTGTGGGTCGAGCGGGCGGTCAAGACGGCGGCGGTGATCGAAGCCGGACCGGCCCGACCCTGGCTGGGCGCCCTGTGCGGCGCGGTCGCCGGCTTCACCAGCCAGGTGGCCCATGCCGGCGGCCCGCCGTTCCAGATCTACGCCCTGCCCCGCCGCCTGCCGCGCGACGTGTTCATCGGCACCAGCGCCATCTTCTTCGCCACGGTGAACTGGATGAAGGTGCCGGCCTATATCGCGCTCGGCCAATTCACGCCCCAGGTTCTGACCACGGCGGCGGTGTTGCTGCCGCTGGCCCTGGCCTCGACCTGGGCCGGCGTGTGGCTGGTGCGGCGGGTGCCGGCCGAGGGCTTTTACAAGGTCATCTACGTGCTGCTGATCGCGGTGGGGGCCAAGCTGGCCTGGGACGGGGCGCACGGCCTGCTGGGCTGATGCGAAAAAGCGTCGCGCGGCCCTATCCCAGCCACGATGATCGGCGTTTATATGTCATTGATTGCGCGTACAGTGGGCGGGCCATGACAGAGACTTCCAGCATCGTCGCGACGACCGCTCCCGACGCCCATCCGACCCAGGTTCCGGCCGTTCTTCCGACCACGCACTATCCGACGCCTGGCGCCAAGTGCGCCGACCTGGTGGTGCACCTGGCCGGCCTGGCCTGCGCCCTGCTGGGCGGCGGCATCCTGTTGGGCCTGGCCTTCGGCATGGGCTCGCTCAGCCAGGTGGCGGCGATCAGCGTCTACACCGTGGGCCTGATCACCATGCTGTCGCTGTCGACCGCCTACAATTTCGCCAAGGCCCGCTGGCGGCCGCTGCTGCGCCGCTTCGACCACGCCGGCATCTTCATCATGATCGCCGCCTCCTACACCCCCTTCACCACCCAGAACCTGCACGGCTGGTGGGCGATCGGCATGACCACGGCCGTCTGGTCGGTGGCCGGCGTGGGCGTGGCGGCAAAGCTGTTCCTGCCGGGCCTGGACAAGCGCTTCTGGGTCGGACTGTACCTGGCCCTGGGCTGGCTGGTGCTGGTGGCGATCAAGCCGATGATCGACGGCATGGGCTGGGTGGCCCTGCTGCTTTTGGCGATCGGCGGCGTGATCTATTCGACCGGTACGGTGTTCTACCTGATGAAGCGGCTGAAGTTCCGGCGGGCGATCTGGCACGGTCACGTGATCGGCGGCGCCGGCCTGCACTACGCCGCGGTGTTGGTCGGAGTGGTTCTGGCGTCGAGCGGACACCCCTGATCTTGTTTGGATTGGGTTAGCCTTGAACACGCCGTCGGACCCCAAGAAGACCGTCCAGAACTTCTTCCGCGACCGCGCGACGAACAGCCAGCGCGGCAAGCGCCTGCCCGCGCCGCTGAACCGCCCCGACTCCGAGGTCGAGGCGGCCGGCTTTCCCGGTGTGCGGCTCAGCGTCGACGAAGCCGACGAGGCCCTGCGCAACGTCGCCGACCGCCTGGCGCCGATGCGGCCGTTGCTGGGCGGGACCGACTTCAACATCCTGGCCCTGTCGGGCGGCGCGGCGGGCGGAGCCTTCGGGGCCGGCGCTCTGGTCGGCTTGACCAAGGCCGGGACGCGGCCCGAGTTCGCCATCGTCACCGGCGTCAGCACCGGGGCCCTGATCGCCCCCTTCGCCTTCCTGGGTCCGAAATGGGACGACCGCCTGGCCGACGCCTATGTCGGCGGCCACGCGGCCGAGCTGCTCAGCCTCAAGCGCCTGGGTCCGACCCTTGGGCCCAGTCTGTTCCGGGGCGATTCCCTGGACGGTCTGGTCGCGCCGTTCATCGATCTGGAGATGATCGAGGCCGTGGCCCGCGAGCACGCCCATGGCCGCCGCCTGCTGATCGCCACCACCAATCTCGACAGCCAGAAGGCGACGATCTGGGACATGGGGGCGATCGCCACCCACGGCGGCGAGGCGGCCCTGCGGCTGTTCCGCGAGGTGCTGGTGGCCTCGGCCACCCTGCCCGGCCTGTTCCCGCCCAAGCTGATAGACGTCGAGGCCCCGGACGGCGAAGGCGGCAAGGCCCGCTATCAGGAAATGCACGCCGACGGCGGCATCGCCGCGCCGCTGTTCCTGATGCCCGACGCCCTGCTGCGCTGGCGCGAACTGGGCCAGCGCCTGCGGCGCGGCCGGGTCTATGTGATCTTCAACACCGTG
This sequence comes from Caulobacter sp. P1_B12_2, assembly GCF_056406675.1. NCBI lineage: Bacteria > Pseudomonadati > Pseudomonadota > Alphaproteobacteria > Caulobacterales > Caulobacteraceae > Caulobacter > Caulobacter sp. P1_B12_2. Next base: position 2,687 of record NZ_JBFTZS010000134.1, read on the forward strand.
CTGGACCCCTCGCCCCGCACCACCGCGCCGGGCGTGACCTCGATCATGGGCCGCAGCTTCGAGACCATGCTGCGGTTCTCGTACCGCCAGGCGCTGAGCGTCGCGGCCGGGTTCTGCGCCCGCCACAACCTGCCGCTCTGGGCCGCCTCGATCCCGGCCACCTTCTCTGACTTCAACATGATGAAGTTCGAGACCGCCGTGATGAAGCGCACGTTCGACGACGCCGAGGCCCTGGCGATCAGCGGGCGACTATGGTCCAGCGCCATACCCACCCCCGAGCCGCTATGGCGCGGCCTGTTCAAGCGCCAGGCGGCGACGCGGCGCGACACGGTCAAGGATCCGATCCTCGTGCCGACCACCGACCTGGCCCTGCCGGACGCGGGTTCGGCTGCTGAGCGGGACGAGCCTATTTCTTGAGGTAGCGGGCGCGCAGCTTCTCGACGTTCGGCGGAACGGCGCGGAAGTCCGACGCCAGGCCCAGGCGGGCGTTGCACGACGGGCAGCGCACCGAGTCGTCGTCGGCCAGGTCGAGCGGCGGATCGAAGCGCGTGCCGCAGGGCTTGCACTTGAAGTCGCCGGTGGCCGGCGGCGGAGGCGGCGGCTCGGGCGCCATCACCACGACACGCCTGTGACCGGCCGGACGCGGCAGACGCTCGAGCGGCGGCGGACCGCCCGGCGCGGCGACGCCGCTCTTCAGGCTCAGGATCTTGCGGGGGCGAGGAGGCTCGCTATCGCTCATGACGCTAGACGGTTCCGGTGGGAGCTCGGACGAGGGGCTCGGGGACGTACGGGCGCTAGCTGCATGATCTGGCCCCGAAACTCAAGCGCCGAGCGCAAGGCGCCCGCGCGGCCATCCTACCAGTGCGGCCTCAGGCTGAACGAAAAGGCCAGCATTTCGTCCTTCTGGGTGGCCATGCCCATGATCTGGTCCTTGGCCCTGATCTTGCGGTGCACATAGCCGAACGAGGCCTGCATCGGCCCCTTGCGCCAGGCCACGCCGGCTTGCCCGTCGCCGACCAGCTTGCTGCTGGCGTCGGTGGTGACGCCGGCCCCGCTCCAGTCGCCATCGCCGCTGCGCAGCATGTTCATGCCGACGGCCTGGCCGCTGGCGGCGGCGAACACGTACCAGCGTCCGCGCGTGCCGAACTGCCGGCCGTCCTCGACGCCGAGGGAATTGACGACCTGGTCGCCCATCTTCTTGCCGAAGCGCACCGTGGCGCCCGCCTCGGCCGAGCCGCCGGCCCCGCCGAAGCCCAGGCCGGCGTGCGGCGTGACGTCCAGGGCGTACTTGCCGGCGCCCACCGAGACGGCGGCCGGCCAGCCGCGGGTGAGGGTGACGTCGACGTCGCGGTCTTCGAAGCTGTCCTCGTCGGGGCGGACCAGGGCCAGGGGGCGGGTGGCGCCGACCGGCGCGACGCTGGCCACCGAGACCCGGACCGAGTCGACGGCGTGCTCGCCCTCGCCCACAACGAAGGCGTCGGACCGATAGCTGACCGCGCCGCGGCCTTGGTAATAGCGGTTGGAATCGAGCAGGGCGGCGTCGCCATAGGCGCCGGCGGGCGACAGCGCGAAGGTGGGATCGGAAGCGCGCTCGGTCCGAGCGGCGGGCGCCTCGGCGAAGCCGACTGTGCTGGAGGCGGGGCGAACCTTGTGGACGCCGAGGTCGACCGGCGTTCCGGCGCGCGCATCGACGGCGCGCATATCGACGACGAAACTGGGCGGGGCCTTGCGGGCTGGGCCGGACGCCCTATCTGAAGGTCTGGACGATTTGGCGGACGCGGTCGTCTGGGCCTGCGCCGTGGCGATAGCCAGGACGCTCAGACCAACTCCCGCTACAAATGCAGTGCAAGCACGCATTCCGGTCCCCAGAACCCTCTCCCCACGACGAGCCTAACCAGAATTCGGCCGGCGTCCATGGGACAAAACCCCACGTCATGAACAATTCGCACGGAGGATGGTTCCAGACGAACAAACGGCGCCGCGGAGGTCCGCGACGCCGTCTTTTTTAAGGATTATTAAGACCTTGCGTCGGTCGCCCTACTGGCAGGCGAGGCATTCGTCGTAGTCGGTCTTGGACGGGGCGTCGAAGCCGTTGACGGGTCCCGCCACCGCGACGTCGGAGCCCGCGTAGGACGCCCGTTGCACCGACTTGGAGCGCAGGTAGTACAGCGACTTCACGCCGCGCTCCCAGGCCTGCCAGTGCAGCATGTGCAGGTCCCACTTGTCGACGTCGCCGGGCAGGAAGATGTTCACCGACTGGCTCTGGCAGACTTCCGGCGTGCGGTCGGCGGCCAGTTCGACCACCCAGCGCTGGTCCAGCTCGAAAGCGGTCTTGTAGACGTCCTTGTCGTCCTGGCTGAGGAAGTCCAGGTGCTGGACCGAACCCTCGTTCTCCAGGATGGTGCCCCACACCGCGTCGGTGTTGTGGCCCTTCTCCTCGAGCAGCTTCTCCAGGTAGGGGTTCTTCACCGCGAACGAGCCCGACAGGGTCTTGTGCGTATAGATGTTGGCCGGGATCGGCTCGATGCCGGCCGACGTGCCGCCGCAGATGATCGAGATCGAGGCGGTCGGGGCGATGGCCAGCTTGTGCGAGAAGCGCTCCATCGAGCCGCGGTCGGCGGCGTCCGGGCACGGGCCCTTCTCTTCGCCGATGGTGATCGACGCCTTGTCGGCCTCGCGGCGCAGGTGCTTGAACATCCGCATGTTCCAGCTCTTGGCCAGGGCGCTCTCGAACGGCACGTTCTGGCTTTGCAGGAAGCTGTGGAAGCCCATCAGGCCCAGGCCCACCGAACGCTCGCGCATGGCGGCGTAGGCGGCGGTCGAGGCGGCGTCGGGCGCGCGGTCGATGAAGTCCTGCAGGACGTTGTCGAGGAAGCGCATGATGTCCTCGATGAACATCGGATGGTCGCGCCATTCCAGGAAGGTCTCGGCGTTGACGCTCGACAGGCAGCAGACGGCCGTGCGGTCGTTGCCCAGGTGGTCGACGCCGGTGTGCAGCATGATCTCGCTGCACAGGTTGGACTGGCGAACCTTCAGGCCCAGCTCGCGCTGGTGCTGGGGCATGGCGCGGTTCACGGTGTCGGAGAAGATCAGGTAGGGCTCGCCGGTCTGCAGGCGCAGCTCCAGGACCTTCTGCCACAGGGCGCGGGCGTCGACTTCGCGCAGGACCTCGTTGGTCTTGGGCGAGCGCAGGCCGAACTTGTGGCCGTCGCGCACCGCATGCATGAACTCGTCGGTGATCGAGATGCCGTGGTGCAGGTTCAGGGACTTGCGGTTGAAGTCGCCCGAGGCCTTGCGGATCTCCAGGAACTCTTCGATTTCCGGGTGGAAGATGTCGAGATAGACGGCCGCCGAGCCACGGCGCAGCGAGCCCTGGCTGATCGCCAGGGTCAGGCTGTCCATCACGCGGATGAAGGGGATGATGCCGCTGGTCTGGCCCTGGCCCTTGACCTTCTCGCCGATCGACCGGACGCCGCCCCAGTAGGTGCCGATGCCGCCGCCGTTGGCCGCCAGCCAGACGTTCTCGTTCCAGACACCCAGGATGCCGTCCAGGCTGTCGCTGACGGCGTTCAGGAAGCAGCTGATCGGCAGGCCGCGCTCGGCGCCGCCGTTGCTCAGCACCGGGGTCGACGGCATGAACCACAGCTGGCTCATATAGTCGTAGACGCGCTGGGCGTGGTCGGCGTCGTCGGCGAAGGCCGTCGACACGCGGGCGAACATGTCCTGGTACGACTCGCCCGGCAGCAGATACCGGTCTTCCAGGGTGGTCTTGCCGAAATCGGTCAGCAAGGCGTCGCGCGAACGATCGACCTCGACCTTGCGAACCAGCGCCAGCTTGGGACGTTCAGCCTTCATGCCGCCGGTGCGGGCCTGAGGGAGCGTCGTCGTCTTAACCGCTTCACTGCCGTTCATGATCAAAAATCCATAATCAATCAGCGTGTTCCGGAAAAGGGAACGTCCCGTCCAGCCGCTACATCTTGTGGCCGAGGAGCCCCCTCAGCCCACATATGGGGCCACAGTGGCTAATGACTCGTCAACGACGAGATGCGCCTCGCGGGCGAGTTTTTTCTTAACAAGCTGTGAACGAACGATGGTGTGCCGGAAGATGCTGGGCATCATCAAGGGGTTGCGCGGCCAAGGCAAACGCCGCCGCGACGACCTGTCGCGGGCCACAAATAAGTGATCCGGTCGCGGACCGGATTCCTCGGAAAAGCACTTGCTTGAGCCAAGCTCCCAGCCGGCGGGCGATCCAACGCCCACGGCGCATATTTCACCCCTCCCCGCCCAGGAATCGCTTCGGGGCTGATCAGGGCGCGCCCAAAAGAAAAGGGCCCGGCGTTTCCGCCGGGCCCTCAACCTTAGTGCCTGATCGCGATCTTAGAAGTTGATCGAGATCGTGGAACGGCGGTTCAGCGGTTCCTTCACACCATCGCCAGTGGCGACGGCGGGGGCGCTTTCACCCTTCCAATCAACGGCCAGGGCGTCAGCGGCGACACCGGCGCCGACCAGGGCGTCAGCCACGGCCTTCGCACGACGCTCCGAGAGCTTGGCGTTGTACTTCGGCGAACCCGAGGTGTCGGTGTGACCGACGACCACCAGCTTGGTGGCGTGACCCGTGGTCGCGTAGTTCGCGGCTTCCGAAACCACCGACTGGGCTTCCGGCGTCAGGACGTACTGATCGAACGGGAAGTAGACGATGAACTCGCGCGCTTCGTACTGCACCGGCGGCGGAGGCGGCGGGGGCGGAGGAGGCGGCGGGGGCGGAGGCGGAGGCGGGGGCGGCGGGGGCGGCGGGGGCGGCGGCGGCGAAGCGAAGGAGTAGCGCAGACCGACGGTCAGCGATTGGTCCTTGTATTGGCCGGCGAACGCGCCCGGTTGCAGCACGTTGCTGCCCTTCGACTGCCAGGCGTGCTCTTCCGTGGCGAACCAGCGGTAGGTCACGTCGACCTTCAGCTTGTCGGTCGCCTTGATCGAGGCGCCGGCGATGGCCTGCCAGGCGATGGCGATGTCATCGTCATCGACGGTCAGGTTTTGCTGAGCGGGGTTGTTGGCGATCTGAGCCGCGGTGGCGCCCGGCAGGTTACGCTGCACGCCGCTGAATTGGCCCAGGGCGCTGACGTCCAGACGGTTGATGCCGAGACCGGCGCCCAGGTAGGGGTTGATCCACGAGTCCGGCGCGAAATCGTACAGGACGTTGACCATCAGCGACCAGGAGTCGATCGAGCCCGACGGGCCGCCGCAGGTCGGAGCCGCCGCGGTGCGCGTCACACCGGGGGTGCAGAGCGCGTAAGGCTGCTGGCGAACGGGGTTGCCGCGAACGGTGGTCAGATCGCCGGGGCGATAGCCGCCTTCGAGTTCGGCGCGCCAGTTCGGGTTGAACTGGTAGCCCAGGCGGACGAAGCCGGCCCAGTCGTCATCCGTCGACCAGGTCCAGTGCGCGGGAGCGCCGTCCGGCAGGTTCAGGTCGGATTCGGTGCTGACGCCCTCGGGCCAGTGGTATCCAAGGTCGACCGCGCCGTACCAGCCGGTCTCTTGGGCCGAAGCGGCGCCAGCGGCGAAGACCGCGGCCAGAGCCACCCCCGCCAGGAGTTGAAGTTTCATATCAAGAGCCCTCTATTGCCCTGCACCGGCCGAGACCGACCGAGCATTGTTATACCAAGGCGCGCGATCCGCGAAAGTGTCAGCAGAGCAACACCCGTCAGGTTTCGCGTCCCCATGATGATGACGCCGCGAACACCTGACCGCCCCCACGAAAATCGACTTCCGAGCGTATCGGCTGACTGTCCCGGAAAAAGCGCCAGCATAGTACCGGTTCGCACGTGAATCCGCGCGGCGCAAGGCCTTGAGCGCGTTTTGCACCCCGCAAACGCGTAAAAAGGTCGCAGTCGTGCACGAACTCCACAGTACGGCGGCACGGGCGCCCGCTACCTCAGTCAAGGGTGCGTCGGTAACGCGACATCGCGGCGGCGGTGATCACCAGGACGAACACCGCCAAGGCGGCAAGACTAGTCCAGAGATCCTGAACACCCAGTCCTTTAAGTAAAGAGCCGCGCACCACCCGCAGGAAGTGGGTCACGGGAATCACGCTGCCCAGGGCCTGGGCCCAGCCGGGCATGCCCCGGAACGGGAACATGAAGCCCGACAGCAGGATCGAGGGCAGGATGTAGAAGAACGACATCTGCACGGCCTGCAGCTGGTTGCGGGCCACGGTCGAAATCAAAAAGCCCAGCGACAGCGACCCGAGGATGAACAGCACCACGCCCAGGGCCAGGGCGCCCCAGCCCCCCAGACCGCCCGTGCCCATCGGCACCGAGAACAGCACCCGCGCCAGCACCAGGATGACCACGGTCTGGATCAGCCCGACCACCACATAGGGCGCCAGCTTGCCGATCATCACCTCGATCGGCTTGGCCGGCGTGGCCAACAGGCTCTCCATGGTGCCGCGCTCGTATTCGCGGGTCATGCCCAGCGAGGTCATCATCACCAGGGTCAGGGACAGCACCACGCCCAGCAGGCCGGGCACGATGTTGTAGGCGGTGATGGCCTCGGGATTGTAGCGCCGGTGGATCACCACCTCGAACGGATCCTTGTCCACCTGGGCCGCGGCGCCCACCAGATCGCGGGAAAGCGCCGTGCGCGGAAGATTGGCCAGGGCGGCGATGGCCCCACCGGTGGCGGCCGGGTCGGAGGCGTCGGCCTCGACCAGGATCTGGGCGCCGTCGCCGCGCACCACGCGGCGGCTGAAGTCGGCGGGGATGGTCAGGGCGAACTGCACCTCGCCCCGGGCGATGGCCTGGTCCAGTTCCTCGGGCGAGGCCGCCTCGTGGACGATCTTGAAATAGCCGTTGTGGGCCAGGGCCGAGAGGGCCGAGCGCGCCATCGGCCCGTGGTCCTGCACCAGCACGGCCGTCGGCAGGTCGCGCGGGTCGCTGTTGATGGCGTAGCCGAACAGCATCAGCTGGACGATCGGCATGACCAGGATCATCGCATAGGTCAGCTTGTCCCGCGTGAGCTGGATGAACTCCTTGGTCAGCACCGCCAGGATGCGGTTCAGCGACAGCCCCCGGTCGGCGGACGCGGCGCTCATTGGAAATTGTCCTGAGACGTCGACATCAGCTGGATGAACACGTCCTCCAGGGTCGGCGAGACCTCGGTCCAGACCAGCGGCGGCTTGCGGTAGGGGGCGATCGCCGCCTCCAGGGCCGCGCGGTCCTGACCGCTGACGTGCAGGGCGGCCCCGAACGGCGCTGCCATGGCCACGCCGGGCGCCTTGGCCAGCTCGCGGCCCAGGCGGTCGGCGCCGGGGCCCTCGGCGCGGAAGGTCGTCAGGCCCGACTGGCCGATCACCTGCTCCAAGGTCCCGCGCGCCATCAGCTTGCCGTAGGCGATGTAGGCGATGTCRTGGCAGCGCTCGGCCTCGTCCATGTAGTGGGTCGAGACCATCACGGTCAGGCCCTCGGCCGACAGGGCGTGGATCTCGTCCCAGAACTCGCGCCGCGCCTGGGGATCGACCCCGGCGGTGGGCTCGTCCAGCAGCAGCAGGCGCGGCGCGTGCAGCACGCAGGACGCCAGGGCCAAGCGCTGCTTCCAGCCGCCCGACAGGCTGCCGGCCAGCTGCTTCTGGCGACCGGCCAGCCCCAGCCGCTCCAGCGACTCGTCCACCCGCTGGCGACGGC